>CAZOYI010000131.1:0-2731 GCA_964583965.1 uncultured Caldisericota bacterium | reverse complement strand
CTAGGGGGGGGGGCTTGGATAGCAGCATAGGTTGACATGGGGACAGAAGACGCAAACAACGTCAAAGAAATAACAACAGAGGTCACAATGCGAGTGAATCGCGTAGTTGATTTTGCATATTGGTTCATTGAATAAACTCCTTCTAGAGTAGAATCTTTTATTTTAAAAGAAAAACGCTTCATTTTTTTGCTCCATTTATGGGCAAGACCCACAAATTATGATTTTTATTTACATGACCGGGAAGCACTCGTACCCAACTTTTCTTTATACCCTCAATATGTGGCTCCTTTCTTACCTTCCGAAGAAGTTTTTTAGATAGAGCAAAACTTTTTTTCAAACACAATACTATTATTTAAATACTGCAAAAATAGATTGTCAAGAAAAAAGAGAAAATTAGTATGGAAAGTTTCTGCTACATCAAATTGTGGAGAAAAAACGCTTGTAGTCATTTATGTAGTGAGAGCATAAAGAAGAACCTTCTTGCACGAGCCAATCTGAGAATGAAATTTTGCCCAATGGAGGTTGAGAAGACACTAATAGATTGTTTTGTAAACCTAGAATTTCTTCCTCCGTTATGATTCGATCATGCAAAATCGTATTCAGAATTCGTACTGCTGCCATGGTTATCCCCAGAGATGTCGAATAAATAGGCCTTGTATATCCAGTAGCACGTCCTATTTTTTGTACCATCTCTTTCATAGAAACAACTTCAGGACCTGCTAGGTCCATTGTTTGATTTGGATAGGAATGGATTGATTCAACAGCAAAACAGCCTACTTCTTCTGCAAAAATTGGCTGTATGAAGCAAGTAGATGGAGAAGGAAACACAAAGAATGGAAAATACCGCAATAGCCAAGCAATGTTGTGAAGTAATACATCCTCTTTACCGAATACTAAAGTAGGCCTGAGAATAGTGAAGGGAATACCACTTTGTTGAATGATTTCTTCAGCTTCAGCCTTGCCTTTATAATACGAAAGTTGACTATCTTTAGAAGGATTGGAAACACTGATGTGAATGATTTTATGAATTCCTGCTTGTTTTGCACATTGCACTAAAAACTCAATATTCTGTACTGCTGTTTCATGCGAGATCCCCTTTGCGGGATACCGAATCCAATACGTATTCACAAGAATTGTGCTCTTTCGCAAAGTAGCAATTAGAGAAGGTGCATCTTGAAATTGCAACGGAGCAACGGGGATGGAAGCAGAAGGAAATACAGAAGGCCTTGGATGATTGGTCAAGGATTGAAAAGAAATCTTTCTTCTCAATAGCTCTTGACCAATATATCGACCCGTATATGAAAATGCCCCCGTAAGAGTGACTGATAAAGATTTCATTTAATCAAATCCTTTTTACTACATGAAAAAAGCTTCTCACGATTCTTCTATGATCTCAATAGGAAAATTCCAGGAATACAGATTGTTACTCATATCGTTTCCATCGTTTAAAATCAAGTGTAGGCTCCATTTGGGTTGTTGTTCTTCTGTAAAGCCTTCAATAAAAGGAATGGTAAACGGTTCAGTAGATAGCGTAATGGAAAGATTTTCCTTGGTTGGCAATTCTCTAGAAGAGGAAAACAAAGGAAAACCAATTCCATCGTATTCTTCTTTGATATCTCCTTTTAAAGGAACTAAGTCGTATGCCAGGTTCTCTGCAAAACATTTTTCATCATTAAAATCATAAAGATAGATACGATCAGCTTTTAGAAAGAGACTATACCGTAGGTTTTGTAGATCATCTTGTGACATTTCACCTGTCCAATGAAGCGTACACTTTCCTTGTATGAATCCTTTGTCGATGGATAGTGAAAAAGAATCAATTCTAATACTCTGTTGAACATCCACTTCTGCCATAATTGCCTTGGCTTCTTCTACCCATAGATTCCAATCTACATTGCCATCTGCATCCTTAGGAATCCCAAGAATGTTGGATTCTCTTTGATAAATGGTTCTAGGGAACCCTTCTCTTTGAATATTCATGGAAGCATACACTTTTTCATAGTGATTGTATCCATAGACGTAAGGTGTAAAAAAAGGCAGACTTGAACTCAGAGAAATACAATCATACGATATTGTGTCAATTTTAGGGGATTCTTGAGACAGTTTTTGTAACAGAAATGGTGTTTTATGGGGAGCTATTTGAGAAGAAACACATACTTCTACCAATCCATGGTTTTTCTGATGGTTTGTTTGAGTGTTCAGTGGCGTACAACCTGTTAAACTGATTGCTAATATAATCATACACAGACTAAAAACATTAAGAATGGGTAACAAATGCTTTTCAAAATTCATTTTTTACCTCCTACAAAACCAATAACGATCACTGGTAAGTAAATTAGCCGTTTATCTCTGTTAAGCTTCATTTTATTCATCCTTTCTAAGTGCTAAGCTAGTGTAGCGATATACATTTTTGTTTGCCCAGAGAGGAGCTATTTAACTCCTCTCTGGGATCAGAAGCATTTACATTTTGAATCTATCAATAAACTTAGCCTACTTCGAACGATTCATGTACCAGCCTGATTATTGCTAGTTCTCATACAAGGGTTCTTCGATCGATATCCACTCCTTACTTTTCTGATTGAAAAGCATGAGAATGGAATCCATCTGAGAACCAAAATGATCCATATCCTCTGGATAAATGCCAGGATAAAGCGTCTTCACAATTAAAATCCAATTGCTCGACACCGAAGGGGTAGCACAGTGACCCTCAATGACGATGCTAGAGTTTTCT
>CAZOYI010000130.1:0-2199 GCA_964583965.1 uncultured Caldisericota bacterium | reverse complement strand
TTTTTCTTCAATCTCAATAGGAAAACTCCAAGAATACAGATTTTTACTCATGTCTGTTCCGTCATTCAAAATCAAGTGGAGGCTCCATTTGGGTTGCTGTTCTTCTGTAAAACCTTCAATAAAAGGAATGGTAAACGGTTCAGTAGATAGCGTAATGGAAAGATTTTCCTTGATTGGCAATTCTCTAGAAGAGGAAAACAAAGGAAATCCAATTCCATCGTATTCTTCTTTAATATCTCCTTTTAAAGGGACTAAGTCGTAGGCAAGATTTTCAACGAAACCAGTTTCATCGTTAGAATGATGGTAGTAAATCCTGTCTGCTTTTAAAAAAAGACTATACCGAAGGTTGGATAGATGGTCTTGATTCCATCTGTCAGAAAAATCCAAGGAACCAACTAGAACAAAAGCATTCTTTTCTTGTTTGAGTTCAAACGAAGAAATCCAAATCTGTTGTTGAGCTTCAAATTTCTTCATTGTTTCAATGGAAGATTCCATCCAAGCATTCCAATCGTACCCACCCTTTTCTTTGGAAGGAATCCCACGAGCATATTGGTTACGCTGATACATACTTAAAGGAAAACCCAATTGTAGCGACATGGAAGAGGCAATACTTTTCAAGTGCATAAAGCCATATTTGCTAGGTTTAACAAGATCTTTGGAATACCCAACACCAACAGCAGCATCATCTGGTTCATAGGATATTGTAGATAGATACGAATCATTTTTCTCCAATTCCAACAAAGGAAAAGGAGACTTATATGGCATCAAACCATTTACATACAATTCCACCAACTTCTTGCTTTGTATGGATTCTTTTGTATGTGATTGTAAAGTAGTACATCCATACAAGCTGGATGTACTCACAAAAAGAATCCATAAGAATAATAATAATTTCTTCATATTCAGCACCTTTTGGTAGTTGCATACTACCGAAACAACTAGGGGTATGCTATCTAATGTGTCCAACTATTTGTCCGCACCCCCCCCCCTTTGGGGAAAAAGGTCTTGCAAAAAACAAGCTATCAATAGAATCCTCTATTTCTACAGCAGTTATCCTTCAGATAGCTTTACATTTTTGTTTAGGAATATCAAAAATGTTTTAGTATAAGGGTTACTGCAATAGATACTGAAATAATGAATATCCAAGTGACGATATTCCATTTTTTTTCTGATTGTTGAAATTGGTCAAAAGATTCCCATTTACAAACATTCCAGGAAATCCTTCGTGCATATAGACAATAGGCAAAAAACAACCCATTAAAAATGACTGAAGTAAGTATGTAAAAACCTAAATCTATATGAGAAAAGTAATCAGTATTGATAAATTTTAATCTAACAAAATAGTTGAACAAATCTAAACCAAACAAAATTACAAATGGAATTATCTGTTTTCTTGCTAGTAAGTAAAAACCGGTTATAGGTGAAAGGGTAAATCTTTTGATATATTGAATTTCCTTCTGTGTAAGTGTATCATGATTTTTAATTTCTAAATGCTTTATCAATTCATACTCCTTTATATAAATATAACTATGCTTTTATATGTCACGGAAAGTATATTGTATTTTAACCGCACAAATCGGAACTTTCAACAGTCCATTGTATTATTGTCCTATCTATATGGTGAGAACAAGAGCTTAGACAGTTTTTTACATCCTCTTTTCTTTTATTTCTTTCAGATTTGTCTCCTGCCCATGGATAGTCTGTTACAATGCTTTCCCTTACACTTTTGGCATCTGAATAGGACAATTCTGTTTTATCTGTATAGGAAGATATTACATCTCTAATATAGGCAAGAATAGTTATTGCGTCACCAATTGCTGGTATCAAACCAATAAGAGCGATAATTCCCTCATTTGCATTCGTGCCATGGGTTTCGCTCATAATGCGAGTCATTTCTTCGTATGCCCCAATAGTTCTCATCTCATCTTCCCAATGACCACGTTCTCCATATTTACTCTTACTGCTATCGCTTTGTTTATTTTTATAACAAGTATCCATACAATCACAGAATAAATCATTCCCAGTTTTTGATCCTCCACATATACTATCTCCACAATCATCATCTCCGCCAATAGTAACATCTATACCCATTTCTCCCAAGGTAGTGTTTACTTTGGTTAGATTTGCAAGGAGTTCTTTGAGTTTCCATTGTCCTAGTTCAGGAATCTGAAACTCAATGGGACCATTGATGGGTTGATC
>CAZOYI010000129.1:0-1587 GCA_964583965.1 uncultured Caldisericota bacterium | reverse complement strand
TGAGGGACTATCTTCTGATGATATGGAGCTTCTCAAGCGAGTCGTGGACAATGCCAAGAAGTATTACTCCAATAAGAAATCTTACGACGAAGCATGGTTAGAGGAAGAGAACAATGAAGAATAAGGCATATGATCTATCTTCCTATCCCTTCAGTTCAGATGATCAGGTTCTTGTGGATACCAATGTCTGGCTTTATCTTTTTCCAGCACCTGGTAATCCTCCATATAATTTTGCTCAACAATACTCGACAGCTTTTGCAAATCTGGTATCTGCAAAAGCTCAGCCTGTTCTAGACCCAATGGTGTTAAGTGAATACTTGAATAGCTATACAAGAATTGAGTGGAGAGGAAACAATAAATCCCAATATCCGAAATACAAAGATTTCAGAAACTCATCAGATTTCTCAGCTGTTGCATCGGCAGCAGAAACATCTGCTAAACGAATCTAAAGTTTCTGCCAAATTCATTCTATTCGAGCCAATGAATTGGATCTTAATCAATCTTTGATAGACTTTCAGACTGGTGGTATTGATTTTAATGATGCCCTCTTGGTGGACATCTGTAAAAAGAGAAATCTTAAGTTAATGACAAACGATAGTGATTTTCAGGACGTTGGTATCGAGATTTTAACAACAAATCCGAAACTTTTAAAAGCTTGTCTATGATTCACGCTGTTTTGAATATCCCAACGGATTAACCATTTTACACTCAGGATAATGCCCCTATACAGAAAAAATGTTTATGAAATCTTAGAATTACCAAGGCTTTTGGGATCGTAATAACATAGGTTGATTTATTGGATGCAAATGCTTAAAATGTGGGAAAGACCAAGAGTATGAAAACTCGCTTGAGTTTTTTTAATCCGTTTTCATCATTATTTCCCATTCGGGACTCAGTGAGTACCAGATTAAACATTGAAGATAATAGCATAATAAAATAGGACTCAGTAAGTCCCGAATTAGCAAAGATTTTTATAAGCTTCTATTTACCAGGTTTCGTTGGATACACATTCTTCCATCTCTATAGTCTCCTATCATGGTAAGGTATGGAGAATAATGAAACAAAAGCGTCTTGTTGTATAATGTACAAATAGAAAAGTGGTGAAGATAGAATCAGCTCCATAAAGAAAATGTTATTCTGATTGATCAGCGGGTTCTTGAAAAAAAGATCTTCGATAAAACATCTTAGCCATAGAGAATGCGTACATAAGTTTGGAGGTTTCATTATGGGTTGTCAGTATTCGGTAAAGTGCAATTGTTGTAATCATGAATTCGAGGTGATGGAAGGAGGAGGATTCTTGTTCCATCTGCTTCATTGCAACCACTGTGGCAAAGAGAAAAGGATATCTCTTGAAGAAAGTGAAAAGTTCTTACCCCCCTGCACCTGCGGAGGTAAGTTTACATTTGATGCACCACCTCGATGTCCAAAATGTGGATCAACAGAATTTCATAAAATCGACGGTATATATGTACTCTACGACTAGCATGGGATTTTATACAATCGGTCAACAGCCTGTTGATCGAATTCCATGGGGGCACAAACTGATGAGACATTCGTGCCCCGCTTCGGGGCACAAATGATTACTGC
>CAZOYI010000128.1:0-2655 GCA_964583965.1 uncultured Caldisericota bacterium | reverse complement strand
TAATTTTCTTTTTTTCTTTTGAAAGTTCAACGGCTTCTTTTAATGTATCAGCTTCTAAAACATTAATCTCACCATCAGAAATCTGTTGGATGAAGCTCTCATATACTGAATCGAAGTTTAAGCCATTAAGAGCTATTGAAATCTTATCGGTTTCAATCCATTCAGTATGGAAAAGAGTGTCAACTTTAAACCTACTTCCTTTTGATTTACTCATCTCTTTATAACTGATCCAGAGCTGTGATTCTTGACCATACTTCAATACGAAGAGGATATGGTATGGGATTTCACGATCAAGGAACTCAAGAACCCTTTTATTGAGGCCCCGCTTTTTAAGCATAATCTCAATAACCTGAATCTCCTTTACTTCAGCTCCTTCTGATATATTAATCGTATCCGGTGCAAGCTTATAAGCCCATGTTATTGATTGAATCTCTTGAACAAACAGGTCTTCTAGTCGCCTATCAACACCCAAGTTTTTATAGAAGCTATTCTTTGGGATTTTTCTCCCAAACACTGTACTCTCTGGGAATTGAATCATTATTGCACCACCAAAAAACAAATTAGCTCAAAGTCATCTAATCCATTTATAGTTGTTTTTAATGCAGTAGTTCCTCCGGCTCTGAACAGACTATCAATATCGCTCTCATCATTGACATTGATTATCGAGGAAATTGTTTCCTGGAGCAATTCTGAGTAGATTTGCATATTCCGTCCATCTTCTGTTTTATTATTAAAGATTTTACAGAGATCTGCATATGGTTCTTTCTTGTTCCTACAGACAAGCCTTAAAATATCTAATGTCTTTTTAGGTTCCAGATGATTTGAAATAACCTCACCTTCATCTGACATATACACAATATAGAATGGATGCAATCTATTCTGATTTTCAACATTCACACCATTATTTATATTCCTGAGTATGAATATCACACCAGGAGGCAAATCTTCACCTTTTGAAGGGACTATTGCATGCAATCCATGTGCAGCTTTATCAAGATCTGGATGATCCTTGACATATTCTACAAGATCCATACGGAATTCATTGAGGCCAAGATCCATAATAGAAACACCACTGGACATCTCTTCAATATCAACTACCTCACGCTGTAATCGTTCCAGCTGCTCTTTTCGATACTGCAAATCACCTTTTTCATCATCTATCGGATTATCATCTCCGGTAGAAGTCATAACCGAAATCTTCATCCTGGTTTCAACCCTGGATTTTAATTTGATGTAATCATCAAGATCCAAGTCCGGCCAGAAATTCACCAGCTGGATCACATCATTTTTGCTTCCTATTCGGTCAATTCGTCCAAATCGCTGAATAATCCGCACCGGATTCCAGTGGATATCATAGTTAATAAGATAGTCACAATCCTGTAAGTTTTGACCTTCAGAAACACAGTCGGTTGCTATTAAGACATCTATTTCATTAGGATTGTCCGGCATAATGAGTTCTTTATCTTTAGAATCTGGAGAAAAGCAAGTCAATAATGTATTGAGGTCTTTTGGAAGTTTTGGAATGGTACATTTACTGCCACTTCCTCCAGTAATCATGGCACTATGTAACTTGTATCTCTTCTGAATATGTTCTCCCACATGTTGATACAAATAAAATACGGTATCAGCAAAAGCAGAAAAGATTATAACTTTTTTATTTTGCCCATTTAATGGAGTAGTAATTTTCTTGTCAATTTCATCTTTCAACGTCTGTAGCTTTGAATCGAGGTCAGGAGATATCATCTCCATGTTCTCAATGAGTTTCTGCAGAATATATCTGTCTGTTTCTAAGTCTTCTCTCCATGATATATAATCCATATCAGCAAGGTCTATCTGAATTTTCTTGCCGACTGTGAAGAAGTCTGTATTTACATCATCTCCATCAAAGTCCTGCTCATCTAAATCTGAAAGCTCAATAGTTTTATGGCCTTTGAACGACTCAATGCTTTCAAGCATTTGAGTAATGAGTGCCATTATTCGTTTTAGTGTGAGGGTAAATGAATATACGGAGCTCTCTAGTCTCTTTAAAAGATTGATCCGCATAAGAACTAGAATACCTTGCTCACGATCTGCCTGCTTGAATCTCACATTTTTCACATCAGACCCATACGCTTCTTCGTATTTGGACATCTTACTTGGTAAAACGTAGTTTGAAGGATTATAAACACCCAGGTTCAATAATGACAGCTGATCATATATCTCATTATAGGTAACGGCCCCAGGGTAATCGGTTAGTGGGCAACGTAATGATTTGGGGGGATTTCTTTTTGGGAAGGTACCAATTTCGGTTGTATCATAATAGTTGATGATATGCTTTCTTGACCTGGCAATGGTAACACTGTCGAGGAGTTCAAAGAAATCAAAATCTAATAACCGTAAAAGATTCTCGGTTGTTCGATCTTTTGGTCCCAGCTCACTCCAATCATTAAAAGCTGCCTGTGCTCGTCTGAAAATGACATCAATAGGGCTCTTTGTTTTCAGTTTCTCGTTAAGAATTTCTTCTTTACCTTCATAAGCCAGAGCTAACTGGTTTTTCAGATCATTGAATTTGTTATTTAGTGTCCGTCCGAAAACACCAATTTTTTTGGGAAAAGTAGTAAAAAAGCCTAAACGAAAAAAGCAAAAGCAAATCAAAAATGATAAAATTTCTAGTTT
>CAZOYI010000127.1:0-1813 GCA_964583965.1 uncultured Caldisericota bacterium | reverse complement strand
TTATACGTATTCAGGAGGATGGTATTGGTGTGGCGTTCAAAATAGAGAGCCAGGTACAAGAATCGGTGTTAAAAAGTTTTGTGGATATGATTCAAAAGCGATCTATACCTAAATAGTATCACAACCTTTTGACATTGCTAAATATTCCAGATTATGGTAAGATCACAAAGGTTTTGATAAGCCCAATTTTCGTAAGATAATCTCCATGTATCCCTAAAAGTCCCATGGCTGAGGTAACAAATGGATATCTGAAAAATTGCTAAGTAAGTGCTTTGAGATAGGTAATTTTTATTGCAGCGAACAACGAAAAAATCAGGCGGAGCGCAGCGGTCGGCTGCATTGATTTTGTTGGGCTTTTATATTCAATCATGAGCTCAGCACAACGGTTTGAAAACGACACCTATATGTTCACTAAGCGTTTCAGGAAAAGTGTTTGTTTCTCCGTTGAGAATCCATTCAAGGCACTCAATCGTTATACTTGCTAGTTCGGGGATGCTTGGACGTGCCTTACCTACCGACACATACATAACGGGACCAGCAATAAAGTAAGCGTAATAATCACCAATTATCGGTTTTGATACACCTTCCACGATTTGCTTGTTTTGGGATTTGGAGTCAAGCTGCCAGTGTTTACTTGCGTTAGTGATGTCGCGCAAAGTATTGAACAGTTTCTTTCCAATCGTTGGAAGTTTTCCCTTTCGCGATCTCTGTGCTCTGCTACCAATGTGTTTTATCCAGTCCTCGTATAAGTGGTACGCAGTTACGACAAAGTTGAAAGTGCGATATTCGTTCCAGCCTTCTTGAAGGTGTTGATGGTCCCACTTCAGTTTCTCGAACAAACCTTCGCAGGTGTCTATGGGGATGCGGGGCGAATTTTGGTTGGTTGTCTTTGCCATAGTCTCTCGTTCTTTCTTAGCCTGGAAGATTTGTTGTTATTAGCGCCCAACATATTTATTGTTCCTGTTCAAAGTTTGAACATCCGAACCTGTTATATCACAAAAAATGAAAACTCCCATTCACCGCCCCCTACTTAATCAGGGGGGGCATTTTTTGTATGCGCGAAGCTTGTATAGCAAGTCCTTGGCTTGTTGAATTTTTTCTATTTTTGCTTTAGCCTCTGAACTATTATCAGTAGCTAAGAGCACAGGTAGAATAAATATCGATCCAAGGTAACCGGCTACTTGATTTCGACCTCTTTTATCTTTGATATCCTGAAGATGAATAGTGCTTTTTTTTTCAAGAGCTTTTAATTCTGTATGAATTTGCTCGCAAGTCAGATTGGCAGTTTCAATGTCAAAGTCGTCTACACTAACCCTTTTCTGAGCGGCTACCGAAAAGTAGTCAGGTGGCAGATTGGATGCACTCGTCGCACAACCAGCGAACACCCATCCCAGTATTAAAAGCAAAAGATATTTATTAATCCAAAAATGCAATGGCTCGTCCCTTTCCATTCAATGACCCCCAACTCATACCGGTAACGCCGACAGTCCCAAATCTTACAAGGATTACGGCATCTGCTCCAAGTTCTGCAGCTTTTTCTTTTAATTTCTCGATCACCTGTTCTTTTGTAGGATCGCTATGAAAAATTGTGGTTTTCTTTACCGTAACATCGATATCTCCAAGGACCTTGTACTTTCTATCACCGAAGTCGGCTTCTGTAACGATAACATCTTGTGCAGATTTGTTAATGTTTTTTAAACCGACAGGGGTATCTTCCTTATTTTTGACATCTACAGTTGACCATGTGGCACAGCCGAAAACAAACAACAATGCTCCAAGTAAGAAGAATTTTTTCATTTGATCCTCCTTTAGT
>CAZOYI010000126.1:0-2127 GCA_964583965.1 uncultured Caldisericota bacterium | reverse complement strand
CAGTTCGTGGGATTCCCAACTCAAGATTGGCATTGTCTCCATTGATCCCTCCAACAAAATGAATGGAGGGGCATTATTGGGCGATCGTATCCGCATGGCACCTCTCTTCAGCAAACCCAACGTTTTTATTCGCAGCATGTCCAATCGGGGCATATTTGGAGGAGTGAACAAATCCATCTATGATGTCATCCAGCTGTTTTCTTTTGCTGCCTATGACATTGTCATTGTTGAAACCATTGGGGTGGGTCAAAATGAAATTGATATCGCCGATATTGCCGATACTGTAATGGTCGTATCTGCCCCCGAATCAGGAGATTCCATCCAAATCTTAAAGGCTGGTCTGATGGAAATAGCCGACATGTATGTCATCAATAAAATTGATTTAGCAGGTGCAGAAAGAATGGAATACATGCTTCGGGAGAATATGAAAATGCAAGCTGAAGGCAATTGGTCTCCCAAAATTGTGAAAATTCAAGCCAACCAGAGAAAACACATGGATGTGCTACTACGAACCATCCAAGAACACAAAGCCTATCTAACCCTTCATAATCAACTCTACACGCGTCGAAAGAACCATCTGAAAAAAACAATTCGAGAAGCCATCATCGATCGCTTTGCTTCTCGTTTCATTGATCCTATCCTTCAAGAAGCAGATTTTGAAAACCACCTTCACAGCATTATACAAGGCACTAGTAGTTTTGATGAAGCCATCGATCATGTTTTATTATCGATAGAAAAGGATGTAAAGAAATGAAATTGGATCACATCGGCATTGCAGTCCATGACTTACAAAAAGCAAAAAAAGTATACGAACTCCTCTTGAATCAACCTCTTGACAAAGTCATTGACCTGCCTTCCCAACACATACAAACCATCATGGTAGAAACAAAAAACACGCACATCGAGCTTCTGCAACCCTTGGGTGAAGAAGGAGCTATAGCCAAATTCCTTGAAAAAAAGGGAGAAGGCTTGCACCACATTGCTTTCGAAGTAGAAAACTTTGAAGAAACCCTGCAATCGTTAAAAAACCAGGATATTCCACTCATTGGTGAGCCCACCATTGGCGTCAAAGGTAACCGTATCATCTTCATCCACCCTAAAACCACCAATGGAACCCTCATCGAACTATGTGAAAAACCCCCATCTCTCTAAAATTAATCCCCTATCGGAGGTTTTTCATAACTTCTTCATCAAATGTCATCCTGTTTTGTTCATGGTAATATATTCTTCGTAGATGGTTAAATCAAATCAAAAAGAGAACTCACATACGAAAGATTTTGTGCTGTACCCAAACTTGCTTCTAGGATTCTCAGACAATAGGGCGTTTTTAACAGGTATTTTTTCTCCTCTTGTACAGCCAGCAACAACAAAAGAATTTTCTTTTGCGTCTACACAAAGACCGATGCTTATGATTGTATCATTCACAGAAGAAGTTGTTGACGGGATAGCACCAAAATAAGTAGAATACACCAACGTGTACTGCTTGGAAAAGACAGCAATAAAGGAAGTTGAAAATTCATGGAGGCTGGATTGAATTGGATGTAACAGCGGAAAATCGCTTGAATTGGTTTCCCCCGTTACAACTATCATTCCTTTTTCATTTATAGAAATCCCCATTATCGTGTCTATTTTTGTTCCTCCAATAACACACCAACCAAGTGCTTTTCCATCGTGGGAATACTGGCAGATAAATCCATTGGTATTGTCGAAAGATCCTTCTTTGTTGGGTAGATAGGATCTTGTTTCTTTAGCTAGCATTCCTGGCTCTCTAAAAGAAGTATCAATAGATCCAGCAAGATAAATACCTTGTGCGTTCACATCTATGTCGCAAAGTTCGACATATGAATTCTCTTTATTTGCATCCACATACGTATTCCAAATCAAATCTCCGTGTAAATCAAAGCAACTAAGAAATCCTGATCGACTCCCGTTCATCTGGTTATCTTCAGAATTCTTCATTATTTGATCCTGCTCGTAAGTATTGGAAGCGGTGTATATTCGATCATTATATAATGCAAGTAGTAAGGTGTCTGGAGGTTCTACGCTCCACAGCCTAAAATCTACAACGCAGGTAGAGATTTTTGCAGATTCACTCCAATTAGGAACTGAGTGAATCCAGTTTCTACG
>CAZOYI010000125.1:0-25991 GCA_964583965.1 uncultured Caldisericota bacterium | reverse complement strand
GCAGTGGCGGCCGTAGCGCCCGTATATGTGTCGTCTCCACCGCAATCTACAATAAGGCAATAATCATCTCCACGGTATTCATTGGAAGAAGAATCTCCTGAAAAAGCTATTTTCCCCAAAGGAGTCAAGTAATCAAATGATCCATTCCAAGTATGTCCTTCGTCTCGAATGGCTTTTTCAAGCTTAAAAATTGAATACATGACATAAATAGTACCTTCGTAAAGAGGGTTGTAATCAAAATCAGGACCCAAATCCCAGACAAGGTCATCAATTTCCTTTCCGATACCATCGCCTTTTGCCAATAAGGAAATTTTCTGATACGCCTCGTGCCATTGATCTTTGGGAAGCTTTCGCAGTGCACGATCTCGGCATCGAGCAGCATATGTGGCAGAATATAGATAGTCTGCTAGTGCTGTTTGAATCTCAAGAGGCATTCCATCGGACATTTCGCGAACAGCTTGTGCATCATATTCGGTAAACATATACCCGTTGGCAGCATATACATGCTTTATGCCATCCAATAATGGTTCTTCGGGATCAATGGGAAATGGTTGCATTTTAATTTCTGGTAAATACATCACGATATGCCCTGTACGAACCATTCCTCCAAGGAATTCTTGGAATAGACCAGTATTTTTGTATTCTTTAGTAGGTATATTCCAACTCTCCGCAACACCATAAAAAACTCCAGAAGCATTTTTGTGAACATCAAGGGGATTTTTCCACCATTGCGGAAACCATGGCATGACCATTTCAGCATTCATTTCTGTTAAGTAGTCAAGAATCTCTGAATCATAATCAATATCAGAGCGAAGGTATTCGTAATTGGTTAAAAGATCACCAAACACATCGTTCAATTCTTTTTCTTCTGCAAAACTAGCCTGAAAACCTAGGCACAACAAACTAATTGATAGTATTACGCAAATCCACTTTTTCATAAAAACCTCTTTCTTAGCAAGTTCTTTAGAAACTATTTCGATTTATTACGACGACGAAGTTGTAACAATTTTCGAATTCCAACCCATACACCCCATATGATAAGGGCTATCCATAAATAGATAGTTAAAACTTGAACAAGGAATTCGATGATGAAATTAAACAAACCACTAAAAAACTGAATGAAACTATTTCGAAATCTTTTCCCAATCTCTTTGGAAGACATGACATCCCATGTTGGATCTTCTTTCAGCTGGATGGTTCTAGGGCTTTGCGACAGCGTGACTCGAACCATGGAATGTTCAACTTGTAAATTCCATACTTCCATTTGCCGAGAAGCAGAATCAATTCTTTCTTGCACGGAATCGATATAGCTTTGAACCTGTAACACTTCCTCAATTGTTGTTGCCTTTTTAAGAATCTCAAGATACTGTTCTTTCTGCTTTTTGGCATTTTCTAATCTGGCTTGCGTGTCATAGTATTCCAAAGTAATCTCATCAGAATATACTCTGCTGTAGTGAACTTTTCCAAGATCTTTAACCCACTCAATAAACATGATCAGTTCTGATGCGGGGATCCGTACTTTTAAGTCTACATTGACACTAATATCATCCCCGCGAGTATTCGATTCGACGATCCATCCATTGAGTTCCTCAACTTTTTTTTCGATTGCTGAAGAAACGTCGGTTGGTTCTTTTACTTCTAAAGAAATTTCAGCATTTCGGATAATCTTTTTTGGAAAAGGTGTTTTTCCGCTTTCATTCTCGGGGGTTGGACTTTGAGGTGAAGCAGAATCATACGCTTCTTCTTGCTTTGAAGAAGTCTCTCTACCAAAGTCTATATCCATTTGAGCTTTGTTTTCACTACCAAATCCATTACAACCTGATAAAATAAGAATGCACAAAAGTACAAAAGTAATACAATATTTCTTCATCGCAAACCTCACTTTTTTTTAAAATTTTTGTAACTTTTCGGTTAGCTTTAGTATATATAATACAAAACCATTTCGATTTACCTAAATCAGAAAGGAATATTTAACAATGAAACTCGCGAAAATTTTGTCCTCCGTCTTAGTAGCATCACTCGTTGTCAGTAGCCTTCTTGTTCCAGTTAAAGCAGCTCCAGGAGGTGAAAAAGGTCCCGGTAATCAGATGAATCGAATTGCAGGAACTCTGCAAAATTTAAATGTTGAAGCAAAAACATTTGATGTCCAAACCGAAAATCCAGATGGAGAATCTGTTCTTATCTCCTTTTCTTGCATTGATCAAACGATGTTTTTTAGAGATCAAGAAGAATCCACTTTAGACACATTTAAAAACGGAGAATCTGTTACTGTTGCAGGAAGAATTAATTTTGAAGATAAAAATGGCATTGCAATTGTCCTTTGTTTTGGAGCTTTTCCCGACAAAGATCCCGGAAGACCCCCTCTTGTAAAAGGTGTTGTTGCAAATCTTGACCTAGAAAGCTCCACCTTCAGTTTAAAATCCAAAAATCCCGAAGGAGAAGAAGTTGTTTTCCACGTAACCTGTATTGAAAAAACTCGCTTTTTCCGAGATTTGCAACCAGCAAAGTTGGAAGATTTTAAAAATGGTGAAGAAGTATCAGTAGTAGGCGTCATAAAATTGGAAGAAAAAACGATTGCAGCAATGGGAGTTTTTCTTGGTGATTTACCTCGTAATCCAAGAAAAGATCCTGGCAATACACCTCCAAAAGGTCCTAAACTAATATCCGGAATGATCTCTGATATCAACTATGAAAAGAAGATATTTACATTAAACCTTAACGAAAACACCTCAATTCCTGTAGAATTTTTTGAGTGGACAAATATCACAATGGATAATAATTTAGTCCATTGGAAAACACTACGTAATGAAATGAAAGTCGGAATCTCTGGTCCAGTAGATCCTACAGATAAAACTCTAGAAGCCCATCGTATCTTAATTTATACAAACAATACACCTGGCAATCCTGGTCAAAGAGTAAACATGATCAAAGGAACAATCTCATCCTTAGATACCACCAACAATCAATTTCTACTCTCTGCCGAAATAGAGGGAGAAACGAAAACTGTCACAGTTCGCTACAGTGATCGTACACGCTTTTTCAGAGATGGTGATATCTCCAATGAAGATGCATTTAAAAATGGAGAAGAAGTAAGCGTTGGTGGTCAAATGCAAGAAGACTTTTTTGAAGCATTTATGGTAGCCTATGGCGAACTCCCCGAAAGAGGTAAGAAAAGATAATTTCAAACTAATAAATTCTTCTCTATTCTTACTTCAAAAAAGCATCTTTCGGTTGAAAGATGCTTTTTTTTATTGAGTAATTCTCACAAAAGCATTACAATTAAACAAAAACACTGAGGTGGTCGTGAAAAGAAAAAAGCAAAAGCTGAATTATAAGGCAATTGGAATCGCTATTGTGGTTTTAGCCCTTCTTGGGTGGGGCGTATATGAAGGCATTGCTTGGGGTATTCACTTGATCATTGAAAGTCGATACACCGTTGAAGATGAAACACTTTACAAATCTCCTCCAGCAAGTGAAGAGATTGCATTTCGAAAAAAAGGAGAAGGTTTGTATATTATTCAGTCTAGTAGTTCTGGTACTTCCCAAAAAGCAGTAGCTATTACGAATGGAGATGACTACTGTCCTTCATGGGATACGCATGGAACAGGATTATTCTTCATCCGAAGAACCTCTAGTGATCAACTTCATGTAATGTATTACAATCGAGATGAAAACTTACTCATGCCAAATCCGTTACAAACTTTCAGTGAATTAGATATCCCCAATATAGAGAATACTTTCATTCGGATTTCCCATGATGGTAAATATGTTATCACATCTTCATATGATTGGGGAATCAATGTATGGAATATTCAAACAGGGAAAAAAGAAAAAGACTTTCCCATGGAAAACGTATACAACTACCTGCAGATCTTTTCTCGAAACAATAAGTTTTTCTTGTTCACAGCAACCAATCTTTATGATAAACAGTTTATTTTTGGTGTTGAAAAACCAAAGCCTTTTTCCACACTCTATTTTGCCACCTCTACCTTTGACAAAACTACCGTCATAGACTCTTCTATTGAAGCATTTCAGGGATATTCCTTCTCGTTCAATGGATACACCTTCGCTTATGCAAAAGACAATCAAATTTACTATGTTGATTCTATTGAAACCTTTACACCAATAGCTCTTACGGAAGGTTCCTATCCATCTATACGTCCCACATTAACAGAAAAAAAACGTAAAGAGTATCGATGGAATCCTCCATATTGGTCCAAATTGGATGTGACAAATATAGCAGGTTTCATTCCACTTGCAGATCAACAACTTCTTTTAATCGCCACTCCTCACGAGTTGGGAATCATACAACTGCAGCAAAAAACACTTTATATTCATACAGAAACAGTTCAAAATCACCAAACCACATACCTGGGTTGGAAATTGATAGATTTTCTATATCAAGATGTAAACTACGATACTAAGCCAGAACTTTTAGTATCCTGGTGGCCTGGTGGTTTAGAAGTTGGTGCAGAGAGAATTTCTTTTTTTGAAGTTGATAGTAATGGAAAACTAAAAGAACAATTTCGATCGCAGCACAGCCAAAAAAATGTTGTACATTTCAAAGATCTTGATGGTGATGGAACCAATGAACTTGTGAATATCTATCTTGATGCCAACCAAGATGCTGGATCAAATCTTGAAAACTTGTATTGGGAAGACATTCTAGTGTGGAATGGAACCACATGGATCATTTCAAATCAGAGATTTTCTGAACAATATAGTAAACTAAAAGAAACATATGAAGTATTTCTTGTAGATGCAATAAAAAAACCAGATGATTATGGAGAAAGTCTTTACTTGATTCAAGATCTTCTTGGAAAAGTAAACTCTCTTCTACAACCATGAGGAGTTCGTTTATGAAGAAAATATGTACATTGAAAAACCTACAAATTGGGGTGACGAGTATACTTTTTTTGTCTATACTTCTCAATCCTGTCCATGTTTCAGCTACCGAACCACCTCCTGAAGCACCTACTAGTCTTGAGACGATTGTTATGTACAACCAGGTAAATTTACTTTGGCAAGATAATTCGACCAGTGAAAAGGGCTTTGTTGTAGAAAGAAAAACCGGAATTCGTGACTTTGACACCATTGCAGAACTTGAATCCAATTGCAGTTTTTATTTAGATATGCACTTGAAATCTCAAACCACTTATTACTACCGAGTGAAGTCATTTAATGATGCCGGTTTTTCCACTCCATCCAATGAAGCAAAAGCAATTACTGAAAGAGCACCTTCTGAAGAGACTCCTCCTGAAGCACCAAGTCGACTACTTGGTAGAGCAACTAGTCCGACTCAAGTTCAACTTGCATGGCAAGACAACTCGACCAATGAAACTGGCTTTGAGATTGCTCGAAGAACATCTGGTAGCCCTTATGAAATTAAAGGTCAAGTGTTTTCCGATGTTACATCTTTTACGGACAATATGGTCGAACCTGATAGAGCTTATTTTTACAAGGTTCGAGCAGTTAATTCTTATGGAGAATCTCCCTATTCTGAAGAAATACAAGTACGAACAAAATCAGCTAAGGATGACAACGGGGATACATCTCCACCCTCTAGTCCAAACAACGTAGAGGTTCTTTTTGAAAACAAAACAATCTTGTTAACATGGGAAGATACCTCTAGCAACGAGGATGGTTTCAGGATATATATGAGTATTGATGATTCAGAAATGTTTGCTCTTTACAAAGACCTTCCCGTTGATACAACCCGTTTTGAAGAAAAAGAATTGGTTATCCCTGGGCATACATTCTATTTCCACATCACAGCCTTTAATAAATATGGCGAATCTGAACCTTCGAATGACGTTATGATTACGATCAAAGAAACAGACGCAAAAACGATTCCTGAAAAACCTACTGACTTAAAAGCTTTTGAAACATATGCAACCGAAGTTGTCTTGAAGTGGTCAGATAACGCCAACAATGAACAAGGATACAAAATCGAGAGACGGAGAATTGACGAAGGAAAGTTTACTTTGATTCAAACAGTTCCAGAAAATGTGAACAGCTTTAAAGATGAGAAGCTAACACCGGATTTCATCTATTATTATAGGGTATATGCCTACAATTCGGCCGGTAGTTCATTTCCATCCAATACGCTAGAAGTTCGAACAAAAAAAGATAGTACTTCGCCTCCTCCTGTGGATCCCCCTTCAGACGATACCATAGTAATTAAGCTGCAGATTGGTTCTAAAATCATTCAAGTGAACGATAAAAAAGAAACCATGGATGTAGCTCCCATCACTATGTTTGAACGAACAGTTCTCCCAATACGTTATGTAGTCGAAGCCTTAGGGGGCGAGCTTGGGTATGAAGTTCACTCAAAAACAATTACAATTGAACTAGATAAAATCCGAATCGAAATGCAATTGAAAAATCCTGTTGCCACAGTGAACGGAACAAAGAGGCAAATCGACCCTGATGATCCACGGGTCATGCCCATCTCTGTACCACCCGGAAGAACAATGATTCCAGTGCGTTTCGTTGCAGAAAATCTGGGTTGCCAAGTAGAGTGGGAACCCCATACAAAAAGTATTACGATCACAAAAGAATAACTTATTCCCAAGTACTATTTACACGCTATATCATCTCTTTCAGCAGGGATTTTTTGAGTAAATCGTAAATTTACGAAACCTTAATGGTAAGATACTGAAAAATCCCCTTATTGAATGCTATACTGGATATAAACTTTCACTTGAGGTAAAATCGTGAACGATATGAAAGAGTTTCGAGATAAAGTTGTTTTGACGATTTTGATCATAGGTTTTTTTGCTTTGTTGGTGTATATCGTTTTTCATACTGTTCATCTTCTTTTAATGCTCTTTCTTGCAAGTATTTTAGCTATTTTTATTCGGTCCATGAGTACCTTTTTCCAAAAAAAATGGAAGTGGAATCTTCGTGTGTCAAACGGAGTTAGTATATTTGCATTGATTGCTTTTATTGTTCTACCCTTTGTATTGATTTGGGCTCCATTCACTCGACAAACACAAGGTTTGTTAAAAGCATTACCCTCTATCATTGGATCCCTTGAAGACTACCTGGTACTCCATCTAGGCAAATATGGGCTTACATTTGACAGCATATCCTTAAATTCCATCTTTGATACCGTAAAAAACAGCATCCAACCTATCGTAAGTGGTGCCTTTACAGCAGTTGGCTATGGCATTGATGCCGTTGCAAAAGTAATCTTAACCTTTTTTATTGCTGCATTTATTGCCGTTGCACCGAAAGAATATAGCTCTGCACTCAAAGATTTTTTCCCTCCAAAGATGCGAGGATTTTTCCGGAATTTCATTCATGATTTAAAAACTCTTCTACAACATTGGATTGTTGGCTTGTTGCTTGCTATGCTGTTTGTAGGAAGCTTAGCCACCTTAGGATATTGGGTGATTGGCTTAAAGTACTTTGTTGTATTTGGTGTAATCGCTGGTTTTATGGAGATTATCCCCTACTTTGGTCCTGCCATTGCAGCTGGATTTCCCGTTTTATTTGTACTTACACAAGAGCCTTCGAAAGCAATTCCTGTTTTAATCATCTTCCTTGTCATTCAGTTTATTGAAAACTACTTTTTTATTCCCTTTTTATGGAAAAAACAAGTCAATATCCCTCCTGCTATCTCGATCTTTATCATCATTCTCTTTGGACAACTACTAGGCTTTTTGGGAATTCTTTTAGCAATTCCTATCTTTTTGGTCGCTCGTACATTGTCTATCCATATATATCGATCTCAGCAAAATCCAGACATTAAAGAACCTGAAATAATATCTCATCTAGTAAAGGCACCTGATGACGCAAACAACAAATAAGATTTCTCGGAAGTTTCTGAGAATTCGATTGCAGAATCATGAAATTTATTCGTTTGTTAAACAAATCACTACTCTGATTTCTTCTATTTATAATATTCCACTTGTTTCCGTTTATGCAGGAGCTGAAGAGCTACGGTTTTTTGGAGTTTCTGTTAACAAAGAAGCATTTCTGGATACCCTTCACTCTCCCATTCCGGAGGATTTTCAATTCTTACCTCCCCTCCTCAAAAGCAGAGACCCCCTCTTTTATAAAGAATTTAAACTCAGAGACCACTCCTTTGTCTTTAGTGGAATGGAGTTTGTACTCTTGTATATCGCAGACCAAAATCAACTAGAATCCATCACCAACACCTTTAAAGATATTGAAGATCAAATTGCATTGCTACTCCTCCCCATGATACAAGACGAGGAATGGATTCATAGTAATCAGCTTAAAGAATCACTTCAAATTGCAAATCAGTATATTCAGTCTTTCCCCTTTTTACAAAGCCTTTTACAATTGGTTCTCAATCTTGTCCAAAAGTATTCCAAAGCAGAATACCTTACCATTGAATATCATTCAGTAGATCAAGCTGAATCAATCACCATCTCATATGGTAAACATGAAGGGAAAAAGTATAATCTACATACATACTCTGTAACAGAATATGGTTTTTTTGTACAAATCACGATTTACTCCTTATTACCTTTCCCAAATACGCCCATTGAAGTGTTTCGAATGAACCGTACCTGTAGATTAACTGCTAAACTCATCTCGTACAATTTTACAAAAACTGAAGATTACTACCTACAATCTCACATTACTTTCACCAAGATTTATCATACACTCCTTACTGCTATGCCTGATCAACTTGATCAGATGCTTGCAATTGGGCAATCCTTTGCCATGGCTTTAAAACTCAGTATTCCAGAATCTTATGTTTTACAATGGCTTATTGTGCTGGATACAGTTGGAAGCATGTCATTGCAATTGTTCACTCGAACAGGAAATCAACCGTGGGAAATGGATTTTTCCTTGCTGGTTAAAAAGACTATTATAGAAAATTTAAGTGTTCCGATTCGTTACCCAGCTATCATTTCCATTGATAAAAACTTGTTTCAAGCCATTTTACATTGTGTTCGCGCTTATCCGCAATTTAATCTTAAAAAATCTCTCCATTCTCCTAAGGCAATGTTGGAAGAGATACGAAAACTAGATATCCCTGAAAATTTCATTCCAATCTATCTACAAATTCTATCCAAAAATAACCAAAAGAAATGCTATGAGATTACTCATTGTTCCAGAGAATTTCGAGAGATCTGTCCTGTCTATAAGCAGCATCAAAACAAAAAGAATTCCATCCAGCCGTGTTGCGAAGTAGAACACTTACGTAATGAGCTGTTAGGAATCCAGTGCAAACAATGCATAGTATACAAAGTTCAGGAGGAAAACCATGCAAAACATGAGTAATGAACAACCTTGTAAAACAAAAATTATCGCTACCATCGGTCCTTCCTCATCAAATGTCGATACATTAGTTGCCCTTATGAAAGCAGGCGCAACTATTTTTCGTCTTAACCTATCGCATATCACAAAACAAAAAGCAAAAGAGCTTGTACAACTTATTCGGAAATCAGCAAAAAAAATTCAGATCCCCGCCACAATCATAGCAGATCTTCCTGGCCCAAAGGTTCGCATTAGTCATCTTGAAGAAAATGTTCCTGTGACAGAAGGAGAAGAGATTACCATCGTTCGTACTCCCGTTAAAAAGGATGACATATCACTGAATTATCCTGAAATATTAGACGATTTGAGTATTGGAGAAACGTTATATATTGATGATGGGCAAATCCGCTTAAAAATATCATCCCGAGACAAAAATTTCATTAACTGCACTACATTAAACAGCGGTTTACTGAAACCTAATAAGGGTATCAATTTTCCTTTATCAAAGATCCAAATCGTCTTCCCAACTGAAAATGATATTGATTGGCTTTCTTTTTTATGCCAGAATGACTTATGTGACTATGTTGCAGTATCGTACGTTCGGGGTGCTGGAGACATTTTCCGAATTCGAGGAATTATTAAGGATTACCATGTTAATGTGGGCATCATCGCCAAAATTGAAAAACACGAAGCACTGAAAGATATTGAAAATATTGTGCAGCTATCAGATGGCATAATGGTTGCTAGGGGAGATTTGGGTTTAGAAATTTCTATTGAAGACATACCTCATATACAAAAACACATCATTCGCTTGTGCAATAAAATGGGCAAACCTGTGATTACTGCTACACAAATGCTAGAATCTATGATCAAAAGTGCTACTCCCACCAGAGCAGAGGCAGCTGACATTGCTAATGCAATCTTAGATGGAACAGATGCAGTCATGTTATCTGCTGAGAGTGCAGTATCTTCCAATCCAGTTTGGGTCGTTGAAACGATGCGTAAAATTGTTTCAAGAGCAGAAAAGGCTTTTGACAAAGAAAACTTTGACTCCATCATGGTTCATACTGTCCAAAATAATGTATCGGATGCTATTGCATTTAGTGCAGCTAGAACAGCTGGATATATTGATGCAAGCTGCGTTGTATGTTTAACCTCTTCTGGCTCCACAGCTAGAAGAATAGCTAAATATCGTCCAGATGCTGCAATCATTGCTATATGCGACAATGAAAAAACACAAAACCATTGCGGCTTATTTTGGAGAACAAGAGCTTATTTTCTACCCTTAAACGAAAACGTACAGGAGGCGATGAATATTACACAAGAATTCCTCCTTAACCATCATTTGGTAAATCCTGGAGATAAAATTGTTGTTACCATGGGAATGCCTTTGGGCTATAAAGGCAATACAAACCTGATTCAAGTCATCACCATAAAGGAGTAAATTCATGAAACACACTAACCACAACCGACAAGAAATTCATTCGCACGTTTCCATGAGTGAGAATATCGTTGGAATCATCATTTTTATACTCGGTATTCACTTATTTTTAACAAATATTCCCCATGCATACGAATATTCTCTTCTTTTTGTCTCCCTCATTGTTTTATTGATTGGAACATGGTTTATTGTGGATCTGTTTCTTTACAAATCCTTGTCTTCGTCAATTCCAGGAATCCTTTTCCCTGTAATCAGTGTATTCCTTTTGATAGACTTTTTTGTATCACTTCCTCTGTCATACAGTCAGCTTCTTTTCATGAGTGCGCTTTTTGGGGGAACAATTACACTTAGCGTTATGTACGCAGAGTCTCGGAATAAAACATATCAAGCAATTGCTTGGATACTGGGAATCTTGTTTGGATTGCAACTAATCTCCAGTTTTCCCTTTTTGAAGAATCATCTTGTTCTGCTTTGGCCTGCATTTCTTATCATAGCAGGAGCATCTATTTTATGGAAGGTTTTCCGAAAAAGTAAAACCTAATTCTCTGATCAAAATTACCATTTTCTTCTCATAAAAAAAGAATGTAGAGAAAAAACTCTACATTCTTTTTTTATCATCTAGTAGCAAATCCAATGTTCTATCTATCTTAATGATCGCAGGTGTTTACTCCAGTTTGGAGTTCTTGTCTTATATACAATTCTACAATTTTCTCAGGATCATCCGACGGAGTACCTACAATAACACGAATACCATTTTGCTCAAATAGAGCTTGAGCTCTTGATCCCATCCCTCCAGCAATAACAACGGATACATTTTGCTCTTCTAACCACTGAGGTAAAACACCTGGTTCATGAGTTGGAGGAGTTTTCATTTCTTTCTTTTCAATTGTTTTGTTTTGATCATTTACAGTAATAATAGCGAATTCCTGACAATGTCCAAAATGTAGGCATAGCTTGTTTTCAGCACATGGAATAGCAATTTTCATAATCTTCTCCTATTGTTGTGTAATTTGCTCCCAAAGTTTTACAATATCTTTACCAGCTTTTGAGCTAGAGAGAGTAACCACTGGAACACCTTTATTCTGAGCACGTGTTACTTCTTCATCGTAGGCAACTGTACCCAACCATGTTTCGTTCAAGTCTACTGTTATGCGTTGAATACGTTTTGTATTGAACGTATTCAAATCTGCCTTATTCACGCATACAAGTACAGGAATATGAAAAAACTTACAAACGCGAATGAGTCGTTCCATATCATGAATCCCACTCAAGGTTGGTTCTGCTACAAGAAGGACTACATCTGCACCAGTAATAGAAGAGACGACAGGACAACCGATTCCGGGAGACCCATCTACAATAACCCAATCAAGCTGTTTTTCTTTTGCATAATCTTGTGCTTGTGTACGGACAGCACTGACAAGTTTACCTGAATTTTCACCACCTGGCAATAGTTTTGCGTGGGAGAGTATACCGTATGGAGTATGGGATAAATAAATAAACCCACAGTGTCGTTCATTTTCCGCAATACATTTTTGTGGACATTGATCAATGCATATGCCACACCCTTCGCATGACAATACATTGATTGTATAACGGAATTTTTGAGAGGATTTCTCTTGACTGCGCAAAATCGCGTTACTTGGGCAAAGATCGTAGCATATTCCGCAGCTAATGCACTTTTTTTGGTCAATCGAAGGTAGTATTCCGCTATAAAATTTCTCTTCCTGAAAGGTTTGAAGATCAAACATCAGAAATAAATCTGCTGCATCAACATCACAATCAGCAAATACTGCATTTTTCGCTAGTGCAATTAAGGAAGCAGTGATACTTGTTTTTCCCGTTCCACCCTTACCACTTAATACAACTAACTCTTTCATGATTGAAACCTTTCCATAAGAATTCTTCCAGCCCTCATTACAGACTCTGTAAATGCTGGTTCTCTTCCCCAGGCATTTTCTCCTCGGGAATACATATGAGCAACAGTTCTTGAATGCGCTATTTTCGTTAATATGGAAATGTTCTCTTTGTGACAATACTTTTCAACTCGGTCATCTCCGATGCCATCTCGGTTGATAATGACTGCAAATGGTGTATGTAATAGTCGCAATGTGTCTACTGCAATTGTAAGATCATTCAATCCAAATGCAGTAGGTTCAGCTACTAAAACAACAAAATCAGTTGCTTCAACGGCATGTACCATAGGACACGAAGTACCTGGAGGTGCGTCTATTAAAGTTATCTGGTCGTCATTACTGGTTTTTAAAACTGCCTCGATAAGGGGAGGTGACATAATTTCTCCAACGTTTAAAAGCCCATATCGTAGATGAACATAAGGGTAATCATCACAATCCCCAGAAATTATCGTTCCAATTTCTCTTGGGTGAGGAGAGATTGCGTTTTCTTCACAAATCAGAATACAACCACCACACCCATGACAAAGATCGGGGAAAAAGATAGGTTTTTTTTGAACGACAGCAATAGCATTGAATCGACAAGCTTGTGCACATAGTCCACAACCTGTACATTTCTCAAGATCGAAAGAACAACTTTGCAAATAAGCCTTTTCTTTGGTTCCATGCTGTAGTGAAAAAAAGATATGTACATTTGGTTCTTCCACATCACAATCCAATACTGCAATCGGTTTTTTCGTTAGTTCATGAATCGCAAGCGACAAAGAAACCGTTACAGTCGTTTTCCCAGTGCCTCCTTTACCTGAGGCAATAGCAATTTTCATTTACCAATGACCGGGTACATTTGAAGAATCTGTTTTTTCTAATTCGCCCTTCTTGAATTTTGTGATGGCGTCTTTTACTGTAGTATCTTGACTCATATATATTTCAATACCCGCTTGCATTAGCACTTGATAAGCCTTTGGTCCACAATTTCTTGTAATGACCGCTTGAACATCTTGTTCAGCTATATTTTGTGCAGACTGTATTCCAGCTCCTTGGGGTGCAGTATAGTTTTGTCTATTGGTATGATAGGAAGTGGAGTCGGTATCTGTATCATATACCAGAAATCCAGGAGATCGTCCAAACCTGGAGTCAATTACAGAATCTAAACCATTGTCATTTTGGACACAAAAAGCTATTTTCATATACTACCATCCATTTCTGTTAAAATTGCCATAACCTCTACCACGGCCACTTCGGAAACCTCTACCGAAACCTCCTCCGAGTCGCATTCCTCGACCAAAGCCAAAACCTCTTGCCCATCCTAAAAAGCGGGGATAGGGTCTCGATACTGTATTTTCGACAGATTGTTCTTGATCCTGAGCATGTACAGCGTCGGGATTGCAATTTCCTAATCCTCTACCCGTCATAGGTCCTTGACCATTGGGTCCAGTTCTATCAAATCTTGGCATATCAATCCTCCTTGTGATCGACATCGTCGATCTTATGATGTTGCCTTTGAGAATATTTTTCTGGGTATTGACCATAACACTCAATTTCGATTGCTTTCCCGTGAAGGAGTGCAGAAGCAACTTTCGATCGAGCTGATCGGATAATATTACCAAATGTCTGTCTGGATACATCCATTTCTTTGGCTGCATCTTCATGATACAATCCCATATCATCAGCTAACCGAAGTGCTTCCATCTCGTCTTCTTTTAGAACAACAACATCGAGAAATTGAATCGGGGTACCGCCTGGTTTATAAAAATAAACCTTTGGCCTTCGTCCAATCCTACGTCTTCGACTGCATCTGGTCATAGAAAAATCTCCTTTATTGGCATATGCCAATTATAGCGCATTTCATTTAGATTGCAAGGACTGTTTACAATGTTACAACAATCTACAACCACAAGTATAGGAGATTGGAAATGAAAGAAAACTCGAGTTTATCCTTTTAGCCCTATTCACGGTACTACATAGCTTCAGGTTAGAATCTTGTGCAAAAAAGAATATAATGAACAAAAAAAGAATGGGGGATTTGCAGAATGAAAATCATCCGAGTATTGATTTCTTTTTTTCTTGTTATAACGTTTTCTTGCTCTTTTCAAATCATACCTGGCGGTGCAAATGCCTATCATGAGGAAAACAAAATATGTGCCAATGATTCAAGCGTATTTGTTTTACACTCACCCACAGCCGAAATTAAGGTATTTAACCATGAGAAAAAAATCATTCGGACATTCTCCATTGATTCACCTTTGCATCCACCTCTCCAAAATATAGTCGATGTGGATTGTGACAACCAATGGTTCTACATATTGGATCGGGGAATCAACTCCATCGTTATTTATTCCACAGATGGAACATACCAGAGTATTCTTCCAAATCTATCTAACATCCTGATTTCTCCAAGCTCATTCGATATTCATCAAGATGATATCTACATTGCCGACAATAACAACATATATGCTGTCACCCAGAAGGGACAGATAGTATCGCGATACTCATTGCCCCAGTATGAACAAAATGCAGTGATCACCAATGTAAGCTTTTCATCGCAGCTTCATTGTGTAGTAAACCAATCAAGAATATACCGATGGAATACGTATTCAGAAAAATGGGATACTCCTTTAAGCTCCTTTGGCGAGGAGTTAGGTAATTTCCTCTCCATTCAGTGGTTTTCCGAAAATGGCAATATATTGGTTTACGATTCCTTCCTAAAAAACTTAACCATGTTTCACTCCAACAAAGAAACATGGGATAGGATTGAATCCTTTTCACTTCACGATAGTAGTGATTTTTATCTTCTCAATACTTCCATATATGGGATTTCAGCTGAATCTGATTCTTTTCAGGTCTTCCAAATCACACAGAATACAGACAATCAATACGCTTTGTCAATGAAAGAGGTCCAATTTGAAGAGATTACTACCACTTCGATCATTCATCAGGATCTCTATTTGTGGAGTAATTCGGGTTTTCCCATCTCTGGAACCATCCATACTAGTCATTTTGGAATTCGAGTAGTACCTTCTTCTTTCGAATCGTGCCAAATCATTTTCAGAGTTGAAATTGACCCTAGCCAATTTGAAGATCCATCCTATATTTCTGAATTTATCGAGATCCGATCCAGTGGTCTATCTCCACAGAAAATCCCGGTGCAAGGTCGATTTCAAAATACAAAACCCAGCCTAATGGTTACACCTGCATATAATGCTTCTGCTAATGATTCCAACCAATATATTCGGTTCCAGATTCAAAAAACAAAAGATTTTGCAGATACAATTCAAATTAAGTTTCTTCCTTCCACTGGCAAAGAAATCTTGCAGCCACAAAACATAGAAAAAGAACTTGCAGAAAAACTCCAAGATACTATCTCTATTCCATTGGATATCTTGCCAGATGCAGAACCAGGCGTATACCCAATCGTAATGCAAGTTATATCGAATAAATACAGATTGATGAAGCAATTCACCTTTAATATTCGATACTACAAAGTTCCTGGAAGTATTCCAAAAACTCAAATTGGAGAATTATTTACAGCCCCGTGGTGCACTGTATGTCCTTCTGCTGAACGCTCAATTGATGAGCTTCTAGAGATCTACTCCACGAAAGAGCTCAATTTTGTCAACTACTTTTTAGATTGTGTCAATGTTGACGAATTATGTATTCCTCAATGCGACGAAAAAAAGTATTTGTATGGAGTTTCTGGTACTCCAACAATGATATTCAATGGAACTATCAAAGAAGTAGGAGGAGTAAAAAGCGAAACCGCCACCATGACCCATAAATACCTTCCAATTCTTCAAAGCATAGAACATACCCCTTCCCGGTTTTCATTAACAGGTTGGGCATTGTCGAATCCTACTGCCACCGAGAATAGCTCCACAGGGAAAGAAATAGAACTTTATACCCGTATTCAAATGGCAGATCATGAATGTAATTGGAAAGATTTGGTTCTTGTACAAATATTAGCGGAGAACAATGTAGTAAAGACAAGAAAGGCCAGAAACGAAGACGGAGAAATAGTAGATGTCGCAATTACTTACAACCGTGTATTTCGAAAGTATATCGAATCCCAAAAAGAACTCGAAGAATACCCTTATCAAAGTGCGCCTTTTTGGGATGCTTCGACCCTTATACAGGTTCCAGATTATGTTGATATCAACGAATGCTATATGCTTTTCTATGTACAAAACAAAGAAACCAATGAAATTCTACAATCACGTACAGTACCCATCAGTGAAAACACTAACAACATAGATTCTCTTGCTCCTCAAATCCATCTACAACAAAAACAACTTTATGAAAAGAATGGTCCTGTGAAGTTCTCATTTATCGTACAAAATCCAAATCCCCATCCAGTGGAGTATAGTATTCAAGTAAAAGTGCACAATTGTGCTATGACTAAAGACTTCCAGATTGTATCGAAAGCCACCCCGAACAATACGATAACGATACTCCCATTTCAATATTATCCGATAACGCTAGAGGGTGAAATGAAAGCCTGCGATCAAGACGCTACCTTAGAAATTAGTATCCTGGATGAAACTACTTCGGTACAGATTCCTATTCTCCAATCAAGAAAACCAGCGTGGTTTCAAAGAATATATCCAAAAGAAGTGGAAACCTTCGCCTCAGGTAAACCTTTGTTTATCATTCAAACACTACCGGGAACCAAGTTGATGAAGAAAAATAAAGACACTCCCATTGCTATTGCCAATCAGGGAATTCTTCTATTCAAACCAGACATTGAAGTAGGTGCTAATCATTTTGAATACACACTACTTTTTCCCGATCAATCTACACTGGATTTAGAATACTCTTATTTTCAAGTTGTAGAAATGAAGTTCCAGTTAACATCAGATGTTATACAAATAGACCGCAGAAAAAAAGTATTGAGCCATCCTTTGTTTTTGCACAACAACCGTACAATGGTTGGACTGGTAGACGTTGTAGAATCAATAGGATGCGATGTTTCATATGATGCAGCATCCAAGGCCATTACTTTTTGGCTGAATGAAAAGAGTATATCAATGTTCATGAATAGAAACGAAGCCTATGTTGGGGAGGAAAAGTATATTCTCGATGCTTCTCCTCAAGTGACAATCCGAGGAAATTTCCTACCTCTTCGTTTTATATATGAACACTTTGGTTTCACAGTATTATGGGAAGCAACAAACCAAACTATTCAACTAACCAATCAGCCGTAAATATCCATCGTTCTTACAACAGGATCGCTAAGAATACTCCTGCTGCTACAGCAGAACCAATAACGCCTGCCACATTTGGTCCCATCGCGTGCATGAGTAAATAGTTGTGCGGATTGTATTTCTGCCCCTCTTTGTTAGCTACTCTTGCAGCCATAGGCACAGCAGATACTCCTGCTGCTCCAATTAGTGGATTGATCTTCTTGGACGATAGCAGATTCATGATTTTGGCAAACAAAACACCCGATGCAGTTCCTACAGCAAAAGCAATCAATCCCAGTACCAAGATGCCCAGCGTTTCTAAGCGTAGGAACTTTTCTGCTCCAAGCTTGGATCCAACTGCCAATCCCAAAAAAATGGTCACAATATTAGTCAATTCATTTTGCAGTGTTTTAGAGAGTCTCTCCACCGCCTCACATTCACGAACAAGATTACCAAATACAAGAGCTCCAATCAAAGGTGTAGCAGAGGGCAACAAGAAAATGCATAACAGAAGAAGTAGGATAGGAAACAAGATTTTTTCAGTTTTTGAAACAGAACGAAGCTGCTTCATTTCTATTTTTCGTTCATCTTTCGTAGTAAACAATTTCATGATAGGGGGTTGAATCACAGGTACAAGGGCCATATATGAGTAAGCTGCAACAGCAATTGCTCCCAATAACTCGGGGGCCAGTTTAGAAGTTACAAATATGGCTGTTGGGCCATCTGCTCCCCCGATAATCCCAATAGAAGCTGCTTCTTTTAAGCCAAAGGAAAATCCTGCATATTCTGCCAGCATGAGTGATCCTATAAAGGTAAAAAAGATACCAAATTGAGCAGCAGCACCTAAGATAAGCATTTTGGGATTGGCAATCAACGGACCAAAATCGGTCAAAGCACCAACGCCCATAAAAATAATCAATGGGAAAACTCCAGTTTCAATACCGAATGCATAGATCATCCCTAAAAAACCATCAGGTCCAGCTATTCCTGCAAATGGAACATTGGCAAGAATGCCCCCAAATCCAATCGGGATTAGGAGTAAAGGTTCGAATTGTTTCTTGATCGCCAACCATATCAAAACTAGCCCAACGATGATCATACAAATCTGCCCCCAGGTAATGCCATATATACCCGTTGACTGTACAAGGTGTTGTAGCATATTCAATTCAATCACTCACCTTTCAATAAAATCACTGGATTTCCATGAGTTTTTGATCTGCATATACAGAATCTCCTACCTGTGTAAGAATCGCAAGAATTTTACCGGTGTAGGGGGTTTTTACTTCAATCTCCATTTTCATGGCTTCCAACATAAAGACTACATCACCTTCTCTAACCATGTCGCCATTTCTTTTTAGGATTTTTAGCACTTGTCCAGCCATTGGCGCTTGAACAGATTGAATAGCAGTTGAAGATGGAGAAATAACTTTCTCTTGAACACCATCGATAGATTGGATAGTAATCGGATAGGTTTTTCCATTTACAGTTACTTCATTGTCTGTAAGAGAAACATTGTAGGAAACTCCCTCCAGCTCAATATTGTAGGATGAAGATTTTTTTGTTTCTTTCAATTCTTTAGGTATATTCTTGCGTACCATAACTTTCCCATTGCCTAACAAGAACTGTACTCCTTTTTCCTTACACGAAGCAACAATAAATATATTTTCGTCTGTTTCTTCCAAATTATGTTTTTTCAACGTTGCTTTTGCAGCCTTAATTCCTTTTGTGGGATCCTCATCTTGCATATCAACTACAAGCTTGGTTGTAGGAGAAAGACCTAGCTGTTGAGAAGCTAATTCAATAATCTTCTTATCGGGTTTGACAGGAGTTTTCCCATAATATCCAAGAACCATTTTTCCATATCCTTCAGAAATTCTTTCCCAAGGAGGGAATATGATATTATTGAAGGCTTGCTGAAAATAGAATTGAGATACAGGAGTAACAGATGTTCCAAAGCCACCCTTGCGGATAACATCTTCCATAGCAGCAATAACTTGTGGAAATCGATCCAAAGTGCCATTGTCTCTCATCATTTGAGTATTTGCAGTAAGCGCTCCTCCGGGTAAAGCGGAAAAGATAATAATGGGCTGGACCTCTAAAGCTTCAGGTGGTAAAAAATAATCTTTCATACATTCTTGAAAAACTTCCTCAGAACGAAGGATTTTTTTCTCATCCAAACCTAAGTCCCACCTCGTGTGTTTCAAAGCATGAATCATGGTAAGAAAGTCAGGTTGAGCAGTTCCCCCAGAAACAGGTTTTCGAGCTAGATCAATAGCATCTGCTCCACCTTCCAGTGCTGCTAAATAACAAGCAATCGAAACTCCTGCGGTTTCGTGTGTATGGTAACGAACTGGAATGTCTTTGGGCAAAATTTCCTTTGCCATTTTAACCGTTTCTTTCACTTTATTTGGATGAGTAGTACCAGAAGCATCTTTAAGACACAAACTGTCAAATGGAATATTTTCTGAAAGAATGGCTTCCAATGTTTTTTCGTAAAACGCAACATCGTGAGCACCTTCGCATCCTGGTGGTAAATCCATAAGACTTATAACTGCTTCGTGTTTTAAGCCATATTCATGGATACACTGGGCAGAATATTTCATATTGTTCGGATCATTTAGTGCATCAAAATTACGAATTGTTGTCATTCCATGTTTTTTAAACAATTGAGCATGAAGTTGAATAATATCTCTTGGTTGGGATTCAAGTCCGACAACATTTACTCCTCTTGCAAGAGACTGTAAATTGATATCAGGACCTACAAGCGATCGAACTCGATCCATCATTGTAAAAGCATTTTCGTTACAATAAAAAAACAAACTTTGAAAGCGAGCACCTCCACCCACTTCAAAATGGGTGATACCGGCCTCAACAGCTGCCTCCAATGCTGGCAAAAAGTCATCAGTTAAAACACGTGCTCCATACACAGATTGAAAACCGTCTCGAAAAGAGGTATCCATCACTTCTATACGTTTCAGACTCATGCTTCACCTTCTTTGTCTCTCTGCTGAAAAGCAATAGCCGTCAATGCTGCTATGTAGCTGTTATGCAAAGATGAAGTCAAATCTTTTTTAGACCGTTTTTCTGCTTGCATAGTAACAGCAGACATGCCTATTACGGTGGCGATCAAAAGAATCAAAAATAGGAAAACAGTTCCCATTCCTGACAAAAGTATCGATACGCCTTCGTAAATCATATTGTCACTCCTTTGCTAGAAGTACCTTCTGATGGTATTTGTACTAGCCTTTGTTGCAGTTCATTCTGGAAAAAACCCATGCCTTTGCAAAGAAAGGTATTATATGACTCTAAAAATCGAATAACTAGATCTTTGATATATTGATATTTATCTATAGAGTGTTTAACAATTAGATTTAAAGAAGTAGCGGGTTGGCCAATCGACTTCACTTCTTTTCGAGTCATATTTAGGTTAACACCCATTCCAACAGCGACACCCTTTAAACAATCTCCCGTCCATTTACTCTCCGCCAAAATTCCTGCTATTTTTTTATTTTGAACAATGATATCATTGGGCCATTTAATTGAACACATTTGCTTTGCAGGGAGATAAGACTCAATACACTGCGAAACCACAACTGAAGAAAATTGTGTTAAAGAAGAAATATTGGATTGAAGTGACGGATTCTCTTTTAAAAAGAAAGATAGGTATGCATTCCCAGGATTGGAAGAAATCCATTCTCGACCATACCGACCTTTTCCACAACATTGCTGATCTGCTATGATAATACTTTTATCAGGCAATATATCCATGTTTTCATGGATATATGTGTTTGTGGATCGTATAGACGAAAAATAAAAAACATGGTCGGCAAAATTGGTTTCCATATGTATAGTATAGGGTACAAATTAAGAATTGATGACAAAATGGTAACAAGCAATGAAACCAAAAGACTATAAAATGTTCTTTCATGGCTGCTTTACAGAAACAGCTATGAAAGAACTAGAATCATCAAATTAGGAAAGATCGGCTAATTTTCCTTTTAATGGGAATATCCAGCTTCCTAAAAAGTAAAGAAGAAATGATGCAAGAACACCAGGAATGAACCCATGAATGGGAAGTGGTTTTACGATCATCCACAGAAGGGCAACCAAAAAGCCACCTACCATCGACAGGAAAGCTCCCTTTTGTGAAGCTTTTGACCAATACAAACCAAATACATAGGGAACCAAACAAGTAGAAGCAATAATAGCCCACGAAAAAGCGGTGAGTGTTAACACCAACCCGGGAGGATTCCACGCAATGATAATGGAAACAACACCAATCAAAACGTTGATAATCCGGCTATAAACTATTTCTTGTTGATCGGAAAGATCTTTATGAAAACTGTCTTTCCACAAATCTTTAATCAAAGAAGTAGAAGAAATAATCAAGATAGATGAAAATGTAGACATACCAGCTGCAACAACTCCGATAAAGAATAAGGAAACACCAAAAACAGGCATAATACCATTCACTAGGGTTGGTAAAGCTAGATCAACGTTTGTAATAGAAGGATAAATCGTTCGTGTTAATGCACCCAAAAGATAAGGAATGATCGCTAAGGAACCCCCAATGGTTGCAATAAGAACTCCTCTTCGAATGGCAGTATCATCCTTCACCGAATAAAAACGAGCAATCATCTGAGGCATGCCCCATACTCCCAAACTTACAATTAAAACATACGAGATGAGACCCGAAAACCCCCAAATACCAGGAGTTTCTACAAAACCGGTCTGGATAGCCTGTAAACGCTCTACTCCCTGGGTTATACCACCCATTTTTTGCATTGCTACAAAAAACAGATATAGCAGTCCTACACCCATGAGTATTGCTTGAATAAATCCAGTCCAAACCACAGCTAGGTACCCTCCAAACATCACGTACACCAAGACAATAAAGCCAGATATTAGCAAACCAATGGTATAGTCAATGCCCAGTATTACTTCAAACGTATTTCCTAATCCTTTAAGGATACTCACGTTGTAAATGATGAGGAAAAGCACAATGACGATAGAAGAAAAAGATTTAAGGAAAGGCAGTTGATATCTCTTTTTAAAAAAATCAGGCAAAGAAATGGCTTTTAGTTTTTCGGTTAATCTCCGGGTTCGTTTCCCCAAAATTACCCAAGCTAAAAAACACCCTACTAATACATTTACAACACCAATCCATATGGTAGACAATCCATATTTATAACCAAATCCACCACCGCCAATAATGACTACAGAACTAAAGTAAGCTGCTACAAAAGACAAGGAACTAACAAGTGCACCAATATTTCTTCCACCCAAATGATAATCCTCAGCTGTTTTCGTTTTTCTACCTGTAAAAATTCCAATCAATATGAGTCCAATAAAATACAAAGCAAGAAATATAACATGTATCCAGGCATTATTCATGTTTACCTCCATTTTTACTTCCTAAAACAGTCCATAAAATTGCTAAAATAAATGTGCCTGCTAACACATAAAACGCTAAAGAGGTCGATATCGGCATACCCCACAATTCCATGAAATCCTCCTTGAAAGTGTTATGGTTGTTCAATACAAATATTATACGAGAATCCTGCAGATACCAAATGAAAATCCTTCTTTTTCTTCGTGGTCTCCTTTTGTTATACAGCATTCCAGTGTATAATTAGAAAATACATGCTGCTTTTGGAGGTCAGAATGGAGACAAAAAGACCTTTTGTATCCATATGGTTTTGTTGTATTGTTACTATTTTGGTTGGATGTACCACATCTACCCCCTCTTCTTCAACACCTACTCGCGTTGCTTCGCATATAACTGCAGAAGTCCCCTCTACAAATCAGATTATTGAAGCAGATCAAATCGATTTTCTAAACATCCATAACAGCGCTTTATACATTCACTTAACAGACAATAAAAATAAGCAAGATGTTACCACTGATACTTTTCATCATCAAGTTGGCTCTGTAAAAGATGGAGTTTTTAAAGAAATAACTGCTCATTCAAGCAAAATCAATACTTGGAGTGCTCCCCTTTGGAGTGATAATACAAGTACATGGTGGAAAACCATTCAATCTCTGAAAGATCAAAAAGAAATGATATGGATAGAAACCGAAGGTCAGCGACAAGATCGTTTTTCAGTACTATCTGGTTTTTTTACTGCTGACTTGCAACGAAAGAGCATCTGTTTTTTAGAAAAAGAAGACGAGTTTACAATTATCGATGCCGAAAACCCAGACAATTTACTGCACCACAAAGTGAAAAATCCTTTTTCATCAATCTCTTTTCATCCAAACAAACCCAATGCATATACTTTTTCCCAATTTTACAAGTTTTCAAGCGGGTACCTTCTAATTGTCAGTAATTACTCTGACCACCCTTTTCGATATCTTTTTTTCCCTCTTGCTGATAGCAATATCATGAATCCAAAAGAAATCATTATCCCATCAGAATTTGATGCGCAGTGGTTTCTTGCAGATGCTCACAATGAAGCAAATGTTTTTGTTTTATTGGATTACACCTCTCTTATTGCATACGAAGACTCTCTTCAATACCCAGACGCCCCACCTTTGAAGGAAGCGGAAGCGAATACTGCAAAACTTATGGTAGTAGACCTTTTCAACCCCACTTCACCATTGTATGTCGAATCTGATGTTTTTTTAGCTTCTGCAGTACGAATACTATACCACCCCGATGGGGCTCAAATTTGCATCGTACCAAGATATCTCAAAGACCACGCTGTGCGAACTCCAATCTGGAATCGGGAATCCAACTCCATCAAAACCCAGAATCCGATATATATCCCTATTGATGGAAAAGTATTTAGTGATCCAGGATTGCGTTTTCTTCGAAATAATCCATTGGAATGGCAACTATTTGTTAGTGGTAAAGATTCTACTCAAAGCGGTTGGATTGTATCCTGCGTAGCAACAGAAAAAAGTTTACAGTTTATCGAGTATAAGGTTGAATACGATGAAGATTTTATGATTCCCTCCATCGCTTCTGTAGGAGACAGATTATATTTCACCGTTATATCGAAACAGGCTTATTTTTCTCCTATGAACAGAGAAAATACCACCAGTGTTCATCTGGACACAATAGCAAAAGAACCATAAAGATTGCATTTTGAAAGGAGCTTTTCATGAATCGTAACTGGGATTTAACAGCCCTGTATCCTTCCTTTTATTCTTCTTCATTTCATCAAGACTGGAATGACCTTCCCATCAAAATAGATCAGTATACAAATTGGCTACTACATCAATGTAGAACTCATGATCACGAAATAGAATTTCTGAAAGAATACATCCATCGCACCGAGCAACTAGAGATGAGCATTCACAAACTAGCCAGCATGATTCATCTAACACTTGCTGTAGACACAACAAATTCTCAAGCGAAAAACTACATGGAAGCTCTTCATAAAAGATTAAACGCACTCACTGCAAGCTCCACAAAAATGAAAAAATGGATTGGTGAAGTAGACAATTTATCCCAAAAGCTTTCATCAGACCCTGAGTTAATGCCTTTCCAGTTTTATTTCTCGCGAATGCAAAAAGAAGAAAAACACTTAATGAGTGAACTAGAAGAAATACTCCTTTCGCAGCTGCGAACTACGGGCAGCACTGCATGGTCTAGACTTCAGGGTGATTTAATCTCTACTTGCACTGTCACAAAGCAGGATGCAAACGGGCAAAAAGAAGAAATCCCCTTATCGAAAGTACTTAATATGGCATTTAGTAAAGATCCTGAGGAACGTAAAAATGGTTTTGAGCTGGAAATGTCTGCTTACAAAACTATTGATCAATCTTGTGCTGCTTCAATAAATTCAATCAAAGGAGAATTTATTGAACTTTCCAAGAAAAGAGGTTATGCATCTCCACTTGAAAATGCTTTAAATTCCCATCGTATGAACCAATCAACGCTAGATGCAATGCTACAAGCGGTTGAAGAAATTCTTCCTGCATTTGAAAAATTTAACCAATATAAAGCACAAAAATTGGGATATACCGCTGGACTTCCTTTCTATGACCTTCAAGCACCCATTTATCAGCAATCTTCAAAAACTTATACCTATGAAGAAGCAGCTGATCTTGTTCTACAGATTTTTGCATCCTTTGATGCTGAATTGGAACAAATGGGTTCTCAAGCTTTTTTACATGGATGGATTGATGTGGATCCAAAAAAAGGAAAACGCAACGGTGCTTTTTGCTCTTCCTGCGCAACAATTGGGCAAAGCCGTATTCTGCTGAACTTCACCG
>CAZOYI010000124.1:0-5496 GCA_964583965.1 uncultured Caldisericota bacterium | reverse complement strand
ATTCCAAGAATTCTTTTTTATACATTAAAGCACCCTCTTGTGTATATAATTGTTTATTTATAAGTTATTTAAAATGTACCGATAAGTTATCTAAGCTTCTATTGTTACCTCACTCCATGAATAAGTTATATGTTATTAAACAGGCACCGGCGAAAGCACAGTACAAGAAACAACATCTACAGAACTACAGACATGAGAAATCAGTTTTTCTCGTTATTTCATTACCTGATAAGGGAAAAACCCAGAGTCAAAAAACTCTCTTTTCCTCTATCCTCCGCATAAATAATTTGTCTTTCCTCCACTCTGGACTTCTCTTCAACAAGCTTTGTACCGTTTTTATACATGATTTGTTTTTGAAGAGTCTTTTTCTTACGGAAGTAGATCAGCTGAAACTGTTTTTTTGGATCATTTTGAACTTCATTATTTATGGTGATTGTTAATTTGTCCACATCCTTCAGTTCCTCCAGACCAATTAAATCCTTCAGAATCATCAGAATCTTGATCCAGAAATCGAAATTAAAGCCTTTCATGGGGAAAGTAAGGATTACTTCACCCTTCTCTTTGGAAAGAGACACTACATCATATCTCTTCTTCAATTCATCTCTAAATCCTTCATAGGTTTTAAACGTAAATATGCTTTCCATAAATTCTTCCAGATCCTCTTTATCACACTTAGGCTTTCCCATTTTACTTAATGCATTTTTAACGAGTCGATGGTGTTTTAAATAATCCCTTCGAATTGGCATCAGTTGTCGATGAATTCCTTCCAGCCTGTTGGTGATTTCCTTTCTCTCATACTTCATTTTAGGAAGATCCTCATATTCTGAAATACTTTTATCCTTTACATAGAGGGCGGCAAGCATATTGGGAATAATAAACCCTCGAAGGTCCTCTTCACTCAATGCATGGGTTTTCGTATATGAAGAAAAAACATCAATCAGTTTAAGCCACAACGCAACCATATCTTCTGGTAAGTAAATGATATGTTCATTGTCAGTCAGCTTGCCTAAAAGTCCCACATACAGCTTTATATTGGTCAAGAAAATCTCCGGTTTTACTCTTTGGAGATATCGCTGAGACAAAATTCCTTTTTCAAACTTGTAGGTAAAGCGGTTTACTCTCTTTTGGATGTACTCGATGGTTTTGTAGTTTTCCTCAACGATTTTCTTCTGATAAGAAGAGATAACGGGTTTTAACTCTTTAGTCAAAGCACTGTCTAGGGTTTCGGCATCATCCATATACCCTAGCAGTTTATGAATCAACTCTTTCAATACATCCACTCCACCGATAGAGCCATAGGGTTTTTCCTCTTCATCATCTTCTACGTAGTAATCATCAATATTGTCGCTGATTTCTATTGATTCAGAATCTCTCAACTCGCTTTGATCATGCATCCTGCTTTCTTTTGTAACTCCCTGCTCCTTAGCATTATCAAGATCCTTTTCATCAAGAATCAACCGCTCCATAAGATCATTAAACAAGTCTACAACATTCTCGTAGGTTTCTAGATTAGGATCGCTTTCAAGCCTTTCATATACGCTTTCTCTGACTCTTGCCTGATTTCTCATCAGTTCTTCATACCAATGATACCAGCCGTCTATTTCATAGGATTGGCCATCTGCTTTTACATTAAGCTTGAAAATCCCTGGGAGCTGCTCTGCAAGATCCGGCCATTCGACTGTATAAAGGTCGGCTTCTAGCACAATTCTTCCTTTTCGTTCTCCCAGATTCACTTCTTCGATCCCTTTGCCTTTCAGGAAAACTCTGAGACAATGGTTTTTCAACACACCATCAAGATAGTCGATGGGTTGAGTTACCCAAGGACTACTTTGATCTACTGGTAGTACATCAATGGTATCAGTAATCTTCTCTGTATTAATCTGTTTATCCTTCCAACGATCAAAATAACCCTTCTCCACATCCTTCAGGAGAGCAACCTCCTGATTTGACTTGTTTCCTGATTCAAGCATTGCAATTCCGCTGCAGTTGGGGCTTCCATAGAGGATATATTCATTGTGATTGCCTACAAAGAAGTTCATTTTTCCATGATAGTTTTTCTTTTCATTTACCTTGTATACGACTTTGAAAAGATCATCCTTCATCGACGAAATCATTTCAACAGGAAAGTTTGAAGTTGATTCCTGTAGATAAATATGGATCTTCGCTGCGGGAAAATCCTTTTTCATTGCATCAATCACCTTGAGCTTACTGTCGAAATAGGGTGTGAAAATATGTATTTCCTGAAGATTATCTGGTAACCTCCCTTTGATCTGCCCGTAGATTGATTCTTCCCCGTTGTGATATAAACGATGCTCACCAAGACCTTTTACTTTATCGAAGTGGACATAATCAAACTCTTGAGCTTTCCTGTATATTTCTTTAAATGAGTCCGAAGCGCTCTTTTCAGAATAACCCATAAATTGTTGGAAAGCTTCCTGAATAATGCTGAGATTCTCAGGGTCTCCTTCACTATAGCTAAATTTTTCGAACACCTCTAAGTTATTAATCATTCCAGCCGCAGTAAAGTTTCCGCTTCCAACCAGAAGTTTTGCTTTTTTTCTGCCCAGAAGTAAATAGATTTTCGGATGGAATGCATTTTTTCCAATCACGCCTTTAAGTGCGTAGTTTCTGCCAAGGCTTTGAATCCCCTCAGCCTGTGAAACCTCCTCAATCAATCGGTTTTGATCCGCATAAATACCGATATAGCTGCATCCGTTATACAGGAGCTTTCTGAGAATTAGCTTTTCAAAGGTCTCAAGATCTAACGTATAAGTTGCAGCTAAAAGTACTTCGTAGCCCGATTCATGAAGTTCAGCAACAAGGTTTATCTTTTCCATCAATAACCAACTCCTTAGCTCCCATTATTTCATCCCCAGATCTTCCAGTATGGAAATTCCCTGATTCACTCTGAAAACGTTGAATGCCGGACGATCGCTGGAGATCGGCTGCAACACTCCATTCTCCTTAATGAATCGATAAGTTTCATTCCCCGTAGTAATTAATTTATGCAGTGCAGTGTTCTGATGCTGTCTTATGACATAGCGATGAAAAAGAATGTGTAAGAATTCCTTGATCGATGAATTTCTCTCTGCCATCAAAAAACTCTGAAATTCATATAGTGAGATGTGATCTTTCGCTCCGAAATGGATAAACTCCTCATGGATTTTGTCCAGACCTTTCGCGTGCTTTAACTTGTTCAGCACATCAAAAATCAAAAGAAGCGGCTGATAAACTCTAGTGATAACATTATCCTTTACGGTCATATCACAAATCATTTCCCGACGGTCTGCTTGTTCAATTAATTTTCCTTCAATGAGGGTTTTGAGCTGACCCTCTACGTCTATCTCTTTCCTCTTAATCTCTTCGACGACATCGTTAAATAGTTCCATTTCCGAATATACCTTCCTGTGCATTTGATCCAACAGGTAAGTCCAGATACTTTCCAGACTATAAGTAAAGATCTGCCGGCAATGGTAGATGCTCCAACCGTATGCAACAGTCAGATACTCCTTTGGAATCTCATCTTTTTTATCTCCCCACGGACTGTAATGATCAAACATGATATCCTGCCACTTCATGAAGGATCCCATCTTTAGTTCTTCATCCATCTTCATTAAATAGGAATAATACTCCAGGGATTGTTTCCGGTACCCGGCAATCTCATTTTTCGGCTCATCCGGTAAAAAAGATTCCTTCAGGTAGAAAAAATCCTTAGAATTATTCATTTTAAGACGGTTAAGCCCTGCAATGCGTCCGTAGGTTTTTAGAACTCTTCTGGGGACTGCCTTCTGATTTCTATATTCCCTGTAGTACTGGGTGTTGGCAATGGTATCTTTGAAGGCTTCTGCTGTTTTCTTTCCCCATTCTGTTAAACGATCGATTTCCACGCCCAGCTCCTGATCAGAACCCTTTGTTAAACCAAGAAGCTTCATCACATTTGCATAGGTTGCATAGCCACCGGCAGGGTTTCTCAGGTAATCGTCATGATAATCAATCATTTCCTCACCTTTATCCCACACCAACTCCCCTTTCGTGCTTCCCATGATTCCTATTCCAGATCCTTCATCTTCTGCATCGCCTATATTGGCAAGTATGTAATGCCACTCCTTTACTTTTAAAAACTTTAAAAACGCACTTCTACTTTTATCCTCTTCATGTTCGATAAAATCATATAAAACCCATGCAAAAAAAGACCAATACCTCGCCCTGGGAGTGATGCTCGATATTCCGTTTTGAAGAATATCGGCGATATTGATCGCTACATATTTAATTCCTAAGTGATCTTCTCCAGCGACTGTTTTCGCATCGTAATAGGTCCAGAATGGGCCTTCCATGTAATCCCTCCAATTCGCGTTTCTCAATTCACCGGTTATACCCTTACTTATATAATGCAATCCATTTTAATAAATTCTATTTCCTCTTGCAAATTGATACCAACATTTTGCACCTACAAAGCCTTCATTGAATCCATCTTCTTTTGCTGTGCACTAGTAGCTTATACCACAAATTTCGAATTGTATGTATATATTTTACTTGAATCAGAAACCGCATTAAGCAAATTATTTTTTCTCGCATAATCCAAATTGCCAATAATAATTATTCTATCACGTGCTCTTGAAAGAGCAACGTTTAGTCGCCGGGCATTAGCAAGGAAACGAAATGATCCAACTGTTCTTGTTAGACTATATATCAAAACCTCACATTCCTTGCCTTGAAATCCATCAACGGTATCAATATCTATTACGAGATTGCTTAGACTTTCTATTTTTATTAACTTTCGTAACGTTAAAACTTGGTGTTTGTATGGCGCAATAATGGCAACTGAAGCTCCAGAGTTTAAACCATTAAGTTCCATTAACACATCAGATATAATTTCACATTCATTAAGATTATAAATTCTCTGCTTTTCTGTACTATCAACATCATCAAACGGCCATGTTTGCGTAGGAACATAATCAATCCAAAGAATACCATCCTCAACATCTTCACTCCTACCATTTTTTAGATTTTCTGAGTAGAATAATTTTCGAATAAGATCTCCGATTTGGTTCGTCATGCGATATTGAGTATCAAGTAGCGTTACATTATAAATAAGTTATAAGTTATAGACAGGCACCGATTAGTTTTATCCTTCCACTATTTCATCAAAAATAAAACAAAACCCCGCTCATCTATAAGCAGGGTTAGTAAACCATTGCAAAAAATATTAATAAGCTCCCCAACCCCAATTCAGCATATGTCCATAACTATTGTATCACTAATGATACTCTCCCACAATAACAAATCAAAAGTTTTTTTTGAAAATTTATGTAAAAATCAAACCTTCCCGCCAACACCTTTAAACTTCTCTACAAAGGCAGAAATCTTCTCAAAAACGCTATGCTTTTTAGTCAAATATTTAGGATTAAGAGGACTCATTTTTGGTAGAATTTCATTCAGCTCCGTTCCGTTTTCACTGGCATATTCTCTCTTTAATGAAGCAAGTATATATCTCTT
>CAZOYI010000123.1:0-5052 GCA_964583965.1 uncultured Caldisericota bacterium | reverse complement strand
CGATCAGAAGTATTCACCCCATTTCATTGCTGAATCAAGAGCTAGTGGTACACCTTGGATTGGTTTAACAATGGAGCAAGCTAAGGAAGCTTGCCAAGCGTTAGGTGAAGGGTATTCTTTGATAACGAACGATGAATGGATGACTATAGCTCATGACATAGAGCGCAACCCAAAAAACTGGAGTGATCATCAAACTCATGAAAAAAATAGATCCGATGCTAAATTAAACATAGGCAATGTATGCCGGTATGGCCCAAGGGGCAATGGGGGACGCATTGATAAAGGTCGAGAGAAACCTTACTATGGTGAGGGTGCTCTTGCTGCTTGCGAAGATGACAATAATGGAGTATACGGTTACCAATCTTACTCATGTGGAAACTGGGGGAAAGTCGAAGTACCGGTTCTGGATGAGAATGGTTGGAATTTATACAGGCGTACCCACTACTTGACCAATGGAGAAGTCATCTGGGATTTTTCAGGCAACGTATGGTCATGGACTGACTATTACATAGAAAAAAGTAAGGATCGTTGCCGTATCGACGACCACTATGATGAATGCTACTTAGAAATCAATGCCTGTAATACTTTTTCTAGTGCTATGCTACCATCTCAACTACAATCATTCAATCCTTCTATTGCGGATACATCGCAATATACTGGTAAAAATTACTACCCCAAAGGGGAGGATAAATATGGTTTTGTGGTCAATGAAGCAACCAATCGAAATGGATTGGGACGGTTTCATCCAACAACTCGTGACACGACCGCAGGTGTAGGAATGCGGGGAACCAGTTATATGCACGGTGATGCAATGGGGGGTATCTATTCCTTAGCGATGGGATATGGTCCCAATCCATCTCATGTTGAATGTGAAGTTGGCTTTCGATGCGTATGGAGACCCTCAAGTAATACTCCTCAGAACTATACTTTAATGAAGCCTGTTACAATGGCTGAAGAATATTACAGTTCCTCAACATGGAATCAATATATTATCTCTGAGTATTTCTCACTCCTGAATCCCCAAGAAAAAGAGCAATACATCTATATTGGCATGCCCTCTGAAAAGTATTACAACAAAGACAACGATGGCTCTCTTCCAGAAAATGATATTCGTTTTCGACAACAACTGTATGACACAGAGTATATGCCTCGTTTTGCTATTAATGGAAAAATTCATGCACCTCATGACAAAGATGCTAGTGAATTTGCAGCAATGAAGATAATAAAAGAAGGCATCCAATCCAAAAAACAATATGCTGATTTTTGGGTATCGCCTTATTTTGATAGAATCCAAATTGTTGGTACAAACCAGAATATAGAACAACATACGAACTTACATTTCACACTACTGTTACTACAAAAGCTAGTACCATGTGATGATCAAGGTGATGACTTCTGTACTACCATTTTACCTCAAATTGTAGTGGAGTATCCATTGGAAGCTCTTGGAACAGAGATCCATATTACAAACAAAGACAGTGTTGAAAAGGATTTTCATCTCACTACACCCAGTGCAAATCATGCAATGTGTGGATTAGTAGCCTTTTTACAAGATATGGATACTCACGAGATAATTGCAGCATCTCATATAGACCTAAATCCCAAACCACCTATGGTGTTTACCATAGACCACTTACCCGAAACAACTCTTGATAAAATCGATCAAATCGCAAAAGTCTACTCCTATACCATCCCCTTTCAGCTTCTACAGAACAATCCTCAGTATCATGAATATACCGGACTTCGGGAAAAAGTAATATCGGTACAAAATGCAGACGCGCTGAAATATATTGATGCAAGCTTAGACTACACCGATTTTGAATCATCTGTATATACCATTTTGGGTGCATCTTTGTTCCCGGGAATCGAAAACAAAGCGACATTTCAATATAATCCTGAGACACACAGCGTATCTATAGCTTTTCATGAACCCCTGCGTGGCAACCACGACATATTTCGGTTCATTATCAAAATTCACACTAGTAGCTTGAAAGGTTTACCCTACAGGGGTGATCCATCTCTCAAAGTGTATGATATGAATTTCAAATGGAAATCCTTTTCTCCGACTGACAACAATCACTGTTTAGTGAAATACCAGTTGCGAGAACAAAGATCATTATTTCCACTTCGTATGGTTACAGTAGAAAATCCCCTTGATTTCAACAATAATGCATCAATTAATGATGAGGACATCCGACTTTTTCTTCCTTTTTTTGGTTACTGCAGAGAAGATACACAATACTCCAAGAAGTATGATGTTTACCCCCCTCAAATTGATGCGAAGGAACAAGGAGATGGCCGCATCGATCTTCAAGATTTGCACTACCTTGTTAATGCAGTAGCAGTACAAACTATATTAGTACAGGATATTGAAAAGCTCTAACGGCTGCAAAAGTTCTATTCCCACAGGTTTAGTATCGCTAATTAAGACAAAATTCTCTTGGAAGAAACTCATCTGAAAGAACTTTTGTTTCATTCCATAAAATAAACTACCTCTTACATTGACATCTATCTATGTATTGGTATGCTTTATACATTGATGTTTATCAATGTAATGACCTGATTCAATTGATATAGCATATATGCGAGTAAAATGGAAACTGTTTTCTGCATTGATAGATGAAATGTTTCCATTTGTGAGGAGAGGTATATGGGTACATTGTTTACGATTATGCAGCAATGGATTGCAGGATCTCTTTTTATATCTATTGCAGGGGCGTGTATCTGGGGTATATTAAGTATAGTCTTGAGTCCTTGCCATCTTGCTACCATACCTCTCATCATCGGCTTCATTACTTCAATGGACCACCAAAACACAAAGAAAGCATTCCTTTCATCTCTGCTATTCTCTTTTGGTATGTTTATTTCTATTGTCCTGATTGGACTTATTACATTGTCATTAGGACGCATTGCTGGAGATGTGGGATCATGGGGAGATTATGTCATTGGAGGTTTACTCATTTTGTTTGGTCTTAATCTTACAGGAGTTATAACATTGGGTAACTGGAGTGGTGCTACTCTTGCTACCAACCAACTTAAACCAACACCAATGCGAGTTTTCTTTTTTGGCTTTCTCCTTGGAATTGGTCTTGGTCCTTGTACTTTTGCATTCATGGCTCCGGTTTTAGTAGTTGTTTTTGAAGCAGCACAGGCAAATTTAACCCAAGCAATCCTGATTCTTCTCTCTTTCACCATAGGTCACGTAGGAGTGATTGTTTTAGCAGGTACTTTTGCTGGAGCAGTGCAAAAGTATTTAAAATGGTCGGAAACTTCAAAGAGTATTCAGGTCGTTAAAATTATTTGTGGTCTATTGGTTGTTATTGCCGGCGTATACATGGTTTTAAAAGCTTAAAGAAATGAGGCTTCTATGACACGAAAATTTCTTGTTTATTCATTTGTTTGTTTGGTTTCTTTCCTCCTTGTGAGCTCTTCGCTATGTACGTGTACAAAACAAGAATCCAATACCGGATATCCATCAAGCTCATCAGCTATAGTAAAAGGTACAGCTACTGCGGTGAATGAATCGGAAATGATAACCAACTCAGATTCTACCGCTAAAAAGATACTACAAGAGTTTATTGAACTCGACGGTAAGCCTATTTTGGTTGACTTAGGATCTACCTCTTGTATACCTTGCATCGAAATGGAGTCCATTCTTAAAGATCTTCAAAAGAACTATTCGCTATATTTTCATACTCTTTTCATTGATGTAAAGAAAGACCCAGAGATATCTAGAAGTTTGGGGGTTCAATTTATACCCACACAAATCTTCTTTGATGGGGAGGGTAATGAAAAGTATCGTCATGTTGGATTTTTCTCCAAAGAAGATATTCTTTCTGTTTTGGTTGTGAACGGCTGTGATCTTCGTGATAAATAGAGTGCTTTTTGTGTGCATATGAAGAATAGATTTGATATGGTAGTATTTTGTGATTGTAATCAAACAAATATTGAACTAACGGAGGTTCATGGATGATTATAAAGATTCTTGGAGCAGGTTGCTCAAAATGCAAACAACTATTTGCAAATGTAAAACAAGCTGTAGAAGAAATGGGCATCGAAGCAACGATTGAAAAGGTAGAATCATTGGAAGAAATGATGAGTTATGGCGTTATGCAAACACCAGCACTAGTAGTAGATGGACAAGTGAAAGTGGTAGGTAAGCTTTTATCTGCAAAAGATGTAAAAAAATACTTACAATAAAGGGCTGAGACCTATCGTTTCATTCAAAATAGAATGATACTGCATTATTGGGAATAAAGCTCTTTTAGTATTTCTAGGTTTTCTTGATACATTTTTTCAGTGTACCCGCTTTGGATTCGAAGTGCTACGCCATTTGAATCCAGGAACAGAATGCTTGGGTAAACTGGAATGTCATATGAATTTCTGATATGGTCATGCTGATCATAATAGAGTGGATAGGAAAAATTCACTTCATCTGTCTTTATAAAATCAGGTTCTACTCCGAATTTCTCGTTCAAAAAGTGGATGTATTCTTGCAAAGGTTTTCCGTCGCTACGGTCAAGTAGAAGGAAAAAAGGAATCTGGTATTTTTCTGCTTCCTCGTTCAATTGATTGTAATAGTCGAGCTGCAGTACGGAACAGGTAACATCTTTTAATGTAAATTCATACAATGGGCAAAGAGCAATAATGTATCCAGGATAAGAGTTTGAGAAATCGATAGTATGGTTGTTAAGAGGTTCTATGGAATGAAGGATATCCTGAAAGGAGGTAGAAGGAACATTTTTTTGTGTAATTCCTGTCGTCTCAATATGTGTGGTTTGTTCGACAGGAGCACCACAAGTAAACAAAAAACATGTACCAACACAAATTGCGCATCCAACACAAAAAGATCGTATTAATCTTCGTGAATTCAAACTCATGTTAAATCCTCCAATCCCCAAAAGGATCAATTCTATTACTAGGTGCTTGTCGATTTAATCCATAAAACCCAAGTTACGGTTTTCTTTTTACTTCACTCAACAACACCATTTTAAAATCAAAAATAAAATCAACTTTTTCTTGTATTCGTTCGGTTAAAAAAACATCAAAAAA
>CAZOYI010000122.1:0-2282 GCA_964583965.1 uncultured Caldisericota bacterium | reverse complement strand
CGCTGTTTTTGGTAATCAAACCATTTCTGACGATATTCACCAGAATTGTCAATTTGATCTTTAAAGTGTTGGAAAGGTTTTGGCTTTCGTAAAGCATCGACAAGCTTATCTTGCAGTTCTTCATTGTCAATAGTCTCTGTAAAATCAACCCTAATTTCATAAGCATCGTGCGAAGGCATTCTTTCAAATTCAAAGTAATCACCCCAGTTTTCTTCAATTTCTTGCCGAATAGGATATTCCTCTTCTCCATACTCGTTGTTGGGATCTATGATTGTCTTAATTTCTCCTGTCTTTTTGTGAAAAAAACATCTCATTCCTGAGTCGAGATACTCAGCAATATCAAACAGTTGTTGGTCAGATAGTTCAAACATATTCATCATCGATCAAAGCACCAAATCACCTTTCTTAAACGGAATAATGCTTAATCAAAAATATGGTAACGTGCGAATATTACGCTTCAAAAAAAGGTTTTACATATGAATAACATACCGTTTTTGTGCCATACTACAAGTAGAAAAGCTCGAGTCAATAATCATTTTTGTCCGCTGCCATACGTCACAAACAAGTGATGTTCTCGTGATTCTACTTCAAATTTGATCTTCAGAGAATCATTCTGATAAAATGGAAATTTGCCCATTGATTACTGATGAGCTAAAAGCCATGCCCACACAGGTATGCAATGAATCTTTTTACCTTGCACTGTTTCTGTTCCGTGAAGGCTCTTCGTCAATAGTGTAGATTCCTTCAATGAGAAATGTTCCATGGCTTCTACAAGACTGTCTATTTCTCTTGGATGAATCACATCGGTATAGGAAACATTGTACAAAGATATAGAAGGACGAAACACAACAAAATCCACTTCGTGTTTACGTTTCCAGTAGTACTGCTGAAGCATTTGTCTTCGAAACTCCAGGGAACAAATATTCTCTGCACACTGCCCCAAATCAGGACGGATATACGGAATATTTAAGTTGCGCAATCCGTTATCGGCAGCATAGATCTTTTTAGGTTTCTGTATATCTTGCGTTTCTTTGGTTTTGTATGAAAAGGACTGATTCTGATAAAACAAAAAAGCTCTTTCAAAATACATCAGATAATTCTTGACGGTTTCTGCAGACAATTTATAAGGTTTTCCCAAGCTTGAATACGTATGGGTTTTCGTAAATTCTTGCAAGAGATGAAACGCGAGTAATTCAATCAAGTGCTCATTGCGTACATGATTTGGAAGAAGAATATCTCTTGTAATACAATCACGGAAGTAATTCGAAGCCAATGCTCTTTTCTGAACGTCGTTATTGGCAAGAACAATTTCAGGAAATCCACCTTCCTTCATATAGGCTAATAAATAATGGAGAAAAACAGACTGATTGGCTACATTCAGTCGCCACACGGAAGAAGCATCTTCTCCTTCTCTGTAAGAAACCTTATGGACTGCCAAGTATTCAGCAAAGGAAAAGGGTTCAATCTGAAGCAGAATATTGCGTCCTGTTAACAATGAAGCTGTGTCTGATTGTACCAAGGAGTATCGAGAACCTGACAATATAAATTTCACCCTTGGGTGTTTTTCATACATTGTAGCTACCCAACGATTAAAGTCTGGTACACTTTGGATTTCATCCAGAAACACATAAAGCATTCCCTTTGGATTGTACGTTTCCAGATAAAAGGAAAAAAGTTCATCAAGGAATTGTATCCCGTTTTGCATATAAGGGAGAATGGAAACATCCTCCAAAAACAAATACAAAACATTGTAAGGAGGAATATTCTTTTCTTGAAGCAAATACTGCATCAATTGATGCATCAAAGTGGATTTACCAGCTCTTCGGATGCCCGTCAAAACAAGCACATGGCGTAGATCCAAATATGTTTCTAGCAGTGACATATAGTGTTTTCGAGGAATTGAATGCTTCAATTTTCCATCATCCGAATTTGAAAAATGAGGATTCCAAGTTTGTATCAATGGGTCAAATATAGTAGTTTTCATGAGTAAAGTATACGATGAAACTCTCAACCGTCAAATATATCTGAAGGTTTATCCAAATACCTTACGATATATCTGAAGGTTCTACAAACATTTTTTGACTATTTCTAGAAAAAGACAGCTTATTGAAATCTAGTTTCCACCACCACAAAGTCAACTTGGTGTTTATCCATATATTTATCTTGATGCTTCGCTAAAAGTCTATGCATTGCACTGCACAAAGTTAACAATATTTGTACTTTTGTGCATTCTATTGCACAAAATACTTCGACCTTGTATATTATACTCCACTTTTTCATCA
>CAZOYI010000121.1:0-23127 GCA_964583965.1 uncultured Caldisericota bacterium | reverse complement strand
GTGACAGAAAAAGAAGGTTGGCGTTGTTCATACATCGTCAAACACTTTTTGTCAGGTAGCACGCTCATCTCGCATGCCTCTACAGGTGTTTTGTGTTGTTCGTAGCAATCGTAAATGTTTTCATAATTTCTGGGGAAAGGAGGAATCTCAGGAGTAGGAAGATCCAGGGGATATCGCATTTCTTTTTGAGCTTCTAGCGATAATTTTCCAATGCGGAATACCTGGGTAGCCCAGAATGGATCTTCGTACCGTCCATCTGGAGGCCGATTGAATCGCATGAACTCATCTTTTCCATGAGGTAAATCTTCTACCTTAAACACTTCTACGCGGAAATATCTGTTTCCGTATTGGCCTGAATCATCCAAAGAACCACGCCAAGGAGTAAAGTGAAGTTTTGCAATGGGGTCTGTACGAGTAACTGTTCTGCGTCCTATAAAGGATACAGATGTATCATAGTTCCCTAAATCGTAGAAATAGACAATGGCTTGTTCGCCAACACCTAGTTTCTTTTGTAATTCTACCGTAATTTCAGTGGTTCGTTCCACTTTCAAAGGAGAACTAAAGGTAATGTCTACACCAATTTTGCCTGGTACAGCGGCCATATCAACATATCGCTTATTGCCGTTAGCACCTAATCGTAGCATATTAGCCTTGAAAGAATGTCGATAGACATCCCCTGCAGAAATTCGGGTGCCAGCTTCATAGGTATTTCCTGCAATCGTTACTTCTGAAATTCTACGTATACCAGCATAGGTAATAAAAGGAGTAATTGGAATATCTTCTCCGTGTATGGGATACGGAGGTGTATCATCAACAACACGAATAAAGACAATATTATTTTCAGAAACATCAATGGTTCGCTCTTCCAAAGGAGTATGAACAATCGTTCCAGATCCGGGTGGATCTTCATACCCAGCATCAAAGTCAGAAGAGGATACGACAGAGCCGGGAGAATAATCTGCAACAGGTGTTAAACGAATATCGCCAGGTGTTACAGACCCTGAATAATCAATGTCGGCATAGCCATATTCTGGGTACCCCATTGCATCGCGGGTAATTGACATAGCAACAGGATTGACGATTTCAGAGGGGGGATTGTTAGGGTTGAAAACCAATCCAATGTCTGAATCTCCCGTCCGAACGATAGATCCATTGTGGAAATCATAAGAAAATATGCGGATATCGTCAGAAGAAACATCTCCAGAATCATCAAGATCGACATACAGAAGTTCATTTTGTGAACCCAGCGCACGTATTGTTACGTCATAGTGAAGGTAGTTTTCTCCTTCTCCAATTCTATAAAGGTCTTCAAACCAATCCAAGGTTCCATTGGCTGGATTCTCTGAATTGAAGGGATCGGGTTCATCGTAATACCGTATATCAGAGCCAAACAAATTAAGAATAGTACCTAGATCGGGGTCTCCATCTCGGACGACTGAATTTTTGGGATAGCGTATTTGATTTCCATTGGCGCTATATTGCATATCATAGACACGTATGTCGCCAACTTCAACAAGTCGCTGTACGTTTCCTATGCGTTTTCTGTACACAGGTTCTCCTAAACCAAAAATCCCATTACCGCTTGCATCATAATATAGAACTGTTTTGGGAATTGACGTTAACGATCTTCCATAGTCAAGGTCAGGGCTTCCATTAACAGTACCTAAGTACAATTCGGAAGAAACTCCTTCTTTATAATTATCGGATAGATCGTGTGGTCTACAATGGCCGCAATCTTCTTCTGATGTAATAAACATGTTATTTACACCATCGTCTTTCCATATTTCGACACCAATATATTCGCGGTATTTCAAATTGATGTTGTGGAAAGTAGTAACGGGCATTGTCACTTCGTTATCTTCTTCACATACAGAAACCGATGTATTTTTATTAACATCTTGTGCATGTGCAACGATACCACTTAATTCGGAACGTATTCTTGCGGATGTTACAGATGGATTAACACCCATCCAAAGATCCGTTTCAACACTAAGATCGTAGGTAGGAGATAAGCATCCACCTTCGATTACTTCCGACAGAACAAGAACATCTCCAGCCCATATTCCCCCTAACCATCTTTGTCCTGGGCCCTTATTAATATTGGTTGGGTTCAGATTAAGGAGAGAATTATTTCTTAACTGATCAGAATATCGAACGGAATTTACGGGTGTTAAACGAATGTCGCCAACTTCCACTTCAAAAAGAAGTCCTTCACCATCGGCGTCTTGTTTTTTGTAGATAAATTCATCAGTATCGTAAAAGCCAACTCTGGTGGAAAAGTCAGTATGAACAACGTGATTAATTGACAAGCTTTCAGTAGAATTACCAGGGAAATAATTCAGTGCCAAACCAAGGTCCAAGTCACCATATTTTACATATGTGTTGGGCTCATAGGTAACATTGTGTCCCATTTCATCGCGAATGGTAACGTACGTGGACCGTATATCTTGTGGTTCCACTTCAGGTACGATGTTACCGCTACCTTTTTGGTAAATAAACTCTCCATAATCATAGCCTGGAGTTGTCTCAACACCACAAAAAGTAGTGGATAGATTGACAAACATTTCATCTTGGAATTCAATAACAGAAGGATTGCTATTTCGGAAATGTATCACTTCTAAGCCAATATCCCAATGATCGGTAGCGACGGCAGTATTTGCATCATAGTCGACCATATCGGCCCACCCTAGTTTAAAAAACCGTTTTGTGCCAATGCCGCCTTGGCGATTATCCCAGAAAAAAATATTATTTTTATAAGCAGGCTTTGGATCCCGTTCATTATAAAAATATCCAGGATCTAAAATATAAGGGCCTTGTGTGTTATTCCCTGGAATGGGATCAATTTGAGTTTTGGGATTGGATATACAGCTTCCGGGAACATAGTTCGGATCGGAAAGATCTGCATAGGCATAATATCTTGGATCATTGAAGGCACCATCTGGGTCGAGCCAGAGTTGTCCTGCATCGTCTAAGATCACATACCAAAAATCACACAAATTGCTCTTTCCATTCTCTGCGGTAACATCCAAATAGAATGTTCCCCACAAAACAGGATTGGTATAGAGTCCATTTGCGAGAGTAGCGGGAATATTTACGGTAGGATTCGCAGGGTCCTTTGCTAATTGAGCATTTGGCATTTGATAGCCTGGTCGTCCCCACAATTCCATTCCCGGAGCACTTTCCCATGGAAATGTTTTCCATTCTTGGCTGAATGGCTCTCCATACTGGTCGTATCCCAAATTATGGAATGTAGTAGCTACAAAAAGCGCTTGTTCGTTCTCTTCTTTTGCATCAACACTCGGCATTTGAGCAGAATAAAAAGAAAATAAAGAGAAACTCATAAAAAATACTAGACAGCTTGCCCACAATCTCTTCATTTGTACTCTCCTTTACACAGAAAGAGCTTCGTATACAACATCACCTGTTTAATACGCATACAGAGTAATGGTAATCTCTCTTGCATCTGGATTCCATCCAATAACTGCATCCAAGGATTCCGTTACAAATCGCAGAGGAACAAAAGTGCTTCCATTTTTAATCTCAGGCGCATTCGTCAATATAACTTTTTTACCGTTAATAAAAGCTTCTTTTGACCCTACTTGCATTTCAATCTTTCGTTCCATGAACTCTATAACAATACCTTTTGTTTGAGGATACCATGTAACATCGGCTCCAAAAGCTTCCGATATTACACGAATCGGAACAAACGTTCGTTCATTTCTAATATAGGGAGGGGCCGACAATGGTTTGTCGGCCGGCGTCCCGTTAATGGTCATTTTCGTACTACCAATGGTAAGTTTAACTTCCATTTTGCGGTAAACAATAACTTCTACATCTTTTTTAGCTTTGTTTCCAAGTTCATCATTTGATTCTATTGTAACATTATTTTTTCCAAAATCTAAAGAAAGTGTCGTTTTCCATCTTCCATCAAGTACTTCAATATCTTTACCTTGTACACTGATAGAGCCACCATCTTCAATGGTACCAGAAAGAGCATAATCTCGATCTTCTACAATTTCTGGTATAGGATCGATTGTGTAATCTACCTTCGTATCGCAAAGGACCCTGACAATTCTTTTTGTTTCATTGCCTTGGCTTGAGGAAGCAATAACATGAATGGTATTCATTCCTTCTTCCAAAGAAACGAGTTTGGTAAAAAAGCCATCGTTCTTTACAGAGGTAGATTCATTGTTAATGGTTACTTGATTGGAAGAATCGGTTTGACCGATAATCTCAATTTCTGTAAGTCGGGTTTCGCTTTCAATAGGAGAAATGTTTAATGTTACGGAATTATTCTTTTCTTCCGATAGAATAACAATCACATCGGTATCTTCGCCAAGATCATGCTTAGCGGTAACTGTGATAACACCGGCATCGTTAGGGGTTACGCTAAAGCTAACCTTACCGTCATCGTCTGTTTTTCCTTTTTCGTTAATGCCAGGTCCTTGTAGTCGAACATCAGCATCAGGTAACGGTTTTTCGGTACCAATTTCGCGCACATAGATGGTGATAGTATCGGTTTGGTTTACGCGGAGCTGGCGACTGGTTTTAATTTGAATGTCAATGGATTTGACTACGTCAAATTTAGCCAAGTCTCGTATCCCTATGTAGTTGTTATTTAGGTCAATACCAAAGAAGATCATCTCGGCTAAATCTTTCCATGATCCGGTAGGGGTGATCTTGAGAACAGTTTCAACTTTACCATCCACCCGTAAATTTTCTTCATGATCTTCGATCCATGTTTTGGCTTCAACGAAGTTTTCTGATCTAGAATCAGGGAATGCTTCTCCAATTCGCACAAGAGTATCGGGTATCATGGGGAAATCTGGAGAACTATTGGGAGCAAGTTTCACTTTAATAAAGTTATCCTGTCCATAGATAAGATCATAATTGTTGGGATTTAGAAGATTTTTACCCATTTCTTTGCCAGTTGTTTCATCGTATAAAGAAACCTTGGGATTTCGTACAGCACCGTCGTGGTTGACAAATGCATCCCAATCCATTCGGAAGGTACCATCTTCATTAGAAAACCCTGTTGTATCGGAAATATAAGTGTTAAATCGGTATTTGATGTCTAATGGATAGGTTTCGATACCTCGGAAATTTCCCATTCCTCCTGCTACATCACCGAATACAGAATTGGAGTATGGGTTTTTGCCAACCAATATACCGTAATCACAGGCATAATCGGGGTTGAATAAGAAGAATGTCTCACCAGGTTGCGTAACTTCAGTGCTATCTTTTGCTCCTAGATATCCATCGGCACCGTTCCAGTCAGGGAATAAGTATCCGCCTTCATAAGGATGATTGTATGCACAACCTCGCCCCCATCCACGGATGTTTCTAGCAGGTGGTACGTCAAATACTGGTTGTAGCTCAAAAGTTTGATCTTCGTACTGCCAATTGGTTGTATTGTAGTATGTATAACCACCAACCCGCTGCAAAGGATTCTGCCAATTGGTTCGTGTCCATACGGGGAATCCAGCAATTCGGTTGCCTTGGAGGAAGTCAGGATTCTTGTCCCACAAGCTCCAGGCATAGTTTGCAGATCTCGTACTTACCGGTATCAATACATACTTTCGGAGCTCATACATGTAGTAAAGTTCATAATTTAGATCGGTTTCATCAAAATACCACATATTGGTGTTGTAAGGAGTAAATCTAGTAAGTCTGGATTCAGCACCCGTAGAACTACCACATTCGGAGGTTTTTTCACCAACTATAGGGTTGCCACTAGCATCAAAAATGAAAGGGTAAATGTAATATATCTGGCGGTTTGCTGCTGTCATAATGTAATCTGGGCTACCACCACCATCAGACTTGCTTAACTGATTGTATAAACCTTGTCTTAACAATTCGTAATTGATAACACCGTAGGTAACATTTGGAAGCTCAACTTTGACGTCAACGATTCCTCTGTGTTTACGATCAGGAGAATCAACAAATACTTTCATATTGCCTTGATCATTGGCACAGAAACCTTCAAAGATGTAGTTTCCATTTTCTTTGTCGTCAAAATTCGTAACAATTGGTAAGAAAGGATTTCTGGAAAAACTATACATGCGGTAGTTGTTAACCATAGACCCATCGTTGTTATGCAGATCGGTTCTTACCCAATAATATCGGGGAAGAACAGCATCTCTTCCGAAATAATCTTTGTTGTCTGGATGAGGATCCTTAATCAGTACGTTCCAGATTACATCGTCTTCGACAAGATCATTCCCACTTGGGTCAGGGATTCCTTTTGATAAGTCAACAGGATTTCCTTGGGCATCTAAAATCGAGAAGGTTAAGGGTTGCTCACCAGATAATAACTCAGGGACACAACCAGCCGTTAACGGTGAAGGTCCATAGGAAACCACCCAGTCATTTTTGGGGACAACATCAACTTTCTCCAGTCCAGAAATGTAAACTTCATGTGAAAACTCATAAGGTTTGTTCAAGCTCCAATAGGGAGCAAACGAACGATCGTTATCGTCGTCACCATATTTGTAGGCAGTTACATACAGGGGTAATAGTTCGTAGTCATCAATAACATGATCTTTTTCGTGATTCTGGCTAACAGGGCCTCCAAAGTCGACACCAACAGTATCAACTTGAGCACCATTGTCTTGGGATAAATCGAAGATGTAGGTTCCTTCGTTTCGATGGAAAGTTCTTGCATCTATAACGCCTGCTTTCCAAGTATTCGTTGCCATATCGTAGGTACCTACAATTTCGGTTTCCCAATCACTATAGGAAATTTTTCCATCATCGTTTACGTCAAACCATTCATTGTACTGACTACCTGAGCTGGTTAGTATAGAAGATCTGGGAGGAGAGGTAATCCATCCGTCGCCAGCACCTGTAATTTTGTCACGTTCGTCGCGAATACCACGGTCTTGCCATATTAATACAAGAGCATCGTTACAAGGTATAATATGGTCCTCTGGTTTCATGCTCTTTGTATCATATTCTTTTAAAGATACAGACACTTTTGTATCTGTATCCACTTCTAGGGAGGTAATGTTGGGTTCTACTGCTAGAGCATTCACAGGAATGTCATCGTAAATTTCTTCACAGCACTCTTGGTAACGCTTAATCGTACCATCATACAATTCAACAGTAAGAGAAAGCTTTCCGTGTTGAATAGGAATGATTTCATCAATTACGTGTATTTGATGCAAATTCGTTTCGGTTGTTTGCTGCACGTTGTCGTACATTTGGGAAGAAACCATGGCTCCTTGTTTGCGGCCATAATACCAAAGGTCATTGTTTTCAATAAGTCGCTCGTTGGGTTCTTCATATACAAATGCATCGGAAGAAAATGGTGATGCAATCGACGTAACATCGGGTAAATAGAAAGTTGAATAGAGATTTTGGTTAGCTATATCGATTTCTACTTTTCCACTAAAGTCGTATTGAACAGGAAGATTGTCGGGATAATCTGAGGTAAGCGCTTGCGTAATGGTTCCAGAAGAGCCCAAGCCTTCGTAGTTCTTTGGCCTCATAAACGGCCCTTCAAGAGTAATTTTCTTAATATTACGATTAGGGTTGTTTACGTTTGCATCCCAGTAGATGGAATCATCAAATCCATCATACATGATGAAGTATAATCCATAATCAGTAAATGGGGTCATTTCTGTCCCCAGCTTGTTGAACATTTTTGGCCATAGAGCAGGATAACTATTAAAGCCTGCATAGTGCTGATCATCTGGAACTCTTCCAGTATGCGTTTGGCCACCAGGGTATGCTCGGAAATCTTTGCGTAAATCTTTTAAAGCAGGGTCATAATCGGCGTGAATTTGGGGAGTAGGATATACTTTGGGACTCACTGCTTCATTTCCAGAAGTATAGTTTACTTTGGAGTTTTGTAATCCGTGATCAATCCAGGTAACTTCACCAAAATTTAGTTTTGGATCGGGTTCTAACACTTTTAGATCCAATGTCCCAACATAATCTATTCCGGATCCTGTATCATGAATGAAAGCGGGTCCATGGGGATATCGGCTATTGTAATCGTACAAGATGCGTGAAGAATATAATCTTATCGTGACAGGAGTATCTGTTTCAAATGGTTTTACGGGCACTTGTATTCGTCCGCCTTCGTCGTCGCCAGTCCAGTTGGATACTTGTACGGGAACGCCATACGTCCATACAGTTCCATAATTTCTAGGAGAACACGGAATTGTACAACAACCATCTCCGCAGGAAGAACAGAATACAATCTGAGGATCTACAGTGTTTCCATCAAAGCTTGGCGCCGAACCATTTTCGTTAATAATGTGATCGCCCATATTCCAGATGGATCGCCCATTAATATCGCCTGTATTGAAAGCGAAGTAATACATACGATTGTTGACTTCGCCTAGTTTTGGAAATCCGGGTACATCACCGGGAATAGTACATACAGATTGGCCAAAGGAACAATCTATATCCCATATTCTTGCTTTAAAGGGAGGATTGTTCTGCGAGTAGGTCACAGAATATGGATAGGGACTTGGTGTTGGATTGGATCCAACGGGTTTGAAAGGTCCAGATTTATTACAGTCGTAAGTGGCCTTTAAAAAGTCACCAGGGTCGAATACGCCCCAAGGTGCATTATCGTACCAATACCAAAATACCACTGTACCATCTTCGTTGTATTGGCCTATGTATTTCTGATAACTAGGAGGCTGGGCTACAGCGGTAAAGAGGAATTTAATCCCTCCTCCATGGGCATTAAAGTTCATAACCATCGGCTCATCTTCATGCCCGGATACGACGATATTGGCTGGATCGTTTACATCGTTTGGATTGTCGGCATCCAGCACACGAATATCCACATTGGGGAATCGTTGTTCGTATAGATCAATGCAGTCGCTAGCAGCTTCTAAAATCAGCTCTTCCGGTGCAATATCGTATTTGAACAGCGAGAAGCAGTCGTAAGTTTGGTTTAGCTTGCTAGGCATCGTAGGTTTTGGGTCAACTTGAGGGATGGGAACAACAGATTTTTCAGGGTTCTCATCCAAATCAATTTTTGTCCAAGGATGCTTGGACCAATACGGATCGTACATAAAATTGGAGGCTCGATCCAAAGAATCAATATCAACTTCGGTCCCTTGTTGCAATACTCCAATTTCTGTCATACGGATATGACCAGGAGCTACATAATTCTCAGCGGGAATATTAGGAACTAGGTAAATGCGGTTTTCAAAGGTTACCGAAACATTATTGACAATGCGACACCCTGTACGCAAAAACCCAGGATATTGATAAGCATAATAGTTGCCATCTGCATTGTCAAAACTATTTCCATACCACCACGGATATGGATATGTTATTCCACCAGAAGGGTAATAATAAAAGGGGATTACAATGGTCCCAGCATTCCAGTTCCAGGAACCTCCGTCGCTCAAATAATACCAAGTCCCATAAGGATATGGATTTTGTTTGTATTTGTTGGGTATTAGACGGACATCACCTGTGTTAGGACATTGCGTTGAACCATTTTGAATGGGATTTTCATTCAGGTTTGCATATATACCGGTTCCATAAGCGTTATCCCAATATAGAATATCAAATTGATACTCGTCGAAAGGATCCCCCACATCGGGGTCACCATCTTGCACAACTGTACCACCTTTTAATACTTGATCAACAGTCGTTCCAGTCATGATATATACGTCAGCAATCCTGATATCACCAACTTCAACTAAAGAATTATTAGGATTTCCAAGGTGCGCATACACGTTGGTACAAAATTCAATCGAATCATTATATGGTTCGAGTGGTAAGGGGTCGTGTATACCTAAGGGTACGTTTTGACGCATATATTCGTCGCCAACATCCATATCACCTTCTCTGACAATGGAGCCTGCAAGATAGGAATCGATAGCTGTTAGTCTGACGTCAAAGCGGGTCATAGTTTGGGAGAAATCTCGGTCCCAATAGACATATTTTTTGTCGTTGACACACACAGGAGCATCAGGTGGAAACAAAGGAGTCTCGACCATGCGGTAATTTTGGTAAACTTCCCAATCTTGGTCGCCAACGATAGTACCTTGACCGTAACCACCAAATCCGACTAGGCGGATATCACCAACATCAGCTATGCCGTTTTCGTTAACATCGGCATAAACAATTTGTTTATAAGGAGTATAGAGGGCTCCACCAATAGGACAGTCGGCAGGATCAAACATTTTTTGCTCAATCTGAGCTTCAGAATCAGTTTCATGGATACAATCTTCGTCAGAATCTTTTACAATAGTTCCTTGTCCATAAGTTTCTCCGCCATATTGGACTTCGGTAAGACGAATGTCACCAGCGGTGGTGCCAAGGCTCATATCCATATCGACATAAGCATCTTCGCTGCGTGCTATGCCAACAGGCATGTCGTATAAGTCGTAATAAACATTTGTTCTTGGAGTCATAGGAACAGGGTTGATGGGACCGTCATTTTTGTCTAAAAATGCAGTAATGCGCAAGTGATCGCGCGTGCCATCTTCTTTGCAAGTACCGCGATATGGAGTGTATTCAAAAGATACTTCTTTGTTGTCGTTATCGAGCTCGCGATAGTCTACATAGAAATCCCATGGATCGTGCGGTTTAATTTCTCCTGTGGGCTGGTAGTATGTCCAACGCACAGAAGGAGCATTGTCCAAGTTTTTATTCAAATGATGCGGATATCGGGTTGCATACGTTGCATAACCACGACGGAAATAGATACCAATTTGTGGGGTATAATTCCAGTGGTAGGAGTATTGGTTGGACCATACTACGTTTCCAGCACCATAGTTGTATTGAATAGTGCCATTTTCATACAAAACCATTTGGACGCGATAAGGAGCATAGGGTATTTGAGTATTACCATAGTATCCTGTATAGCAATAGTCGTAGCTATGATTTACGATCCAGGTAAGGACAATTCGGCGAGGAGTGACGGAGTCGTCCACGTATCCCCAAATACCATTGGTTAGGGGCTGCTCAGAAATTTCATATCGGCCACGATAATCATAATACATTGAGGGATAGTAGTTGTAACTGTAGTAGGAATTATATTCCCCCCGACTTGGGATATAGGACCAATTGTCTGTTCGGAACCGAGGGGGGCAAATGGTTTGGTAATAGTAATGTTCACTGTATGCGTGTAACACAGGAGTAGTCATATTAGAATATTGCGGATATTGAAAATAATATTTGGAATAGTAGGGACTCATGTAAATGTCGGCTTGCCACCAAGCAGTATTTGTATTTCCGTAGCCGAAATTGTTCAACCCAACAGCTGGGTTGACATACACCCACAATCGCTTGAACATATCAGTCGTTGAACCATTGTTGAAGGGGAATTCAAAAGGACCGCCAGCATCGCTAGGGATATCCCAGGAATAAGGTCCGCGTTTGTACCCCGAAAGAGGCGTGCGATGATTTGCATCCAATCGATATCGCAAATAGACGGCAGGATCGGACCACTTGGTTCCATTATTGGGTCCAAGCCAATCCCCATAAGAAGTATAATAAGGGGAACGGTTAATATTGTACCCTTCGCCTAATCGATAATCTTGCATTGGATCAGCTTGGGGAAGCTCTATATCGTGAGTCTCTAAAAAGACGGGAGTGAAGTCCTCTCCCAATTCTTGTTGAATAGTAGGATACTGCTTTTCGATATAGTGGCGCAGGTATTCTTCTTCACTTTCTTCTTCGAGGCCGGGCCATATAGGGAGCCACTGATGGGATTCGACAGTTTCAACGTAAGAAGCAGGCGGAGCAGGTACTCCTCCAAAACCATCGACATCAGGTTCTTTGATGGATAAATATACTTTTTCGCCATCTTCTAAATCGCTATTGAGCTTAGCTCGAATGGTTGTGGTTTGTTCAACTTTAAAGTCTTTGTCAATTTCAATCTCTAGATCAAGAGTGCCTGGCATAACAATGATATCAATGCATTTTGCATCGCCTGATTGACCCATACCAATCATTTTTACGGGTTGATTGAAGAGCCAATAATCAGCATCGGAAACTGTAGAATTGCAGTTGTAGATTTCTCCGCCAAACTCTTGTTCAGATAGGCGTACATCGCCAGCATCAACAACAGCATTGTCGCTGAAATAGATGGGTTCGCCATAGTCGTAATCTTCGGTGTGCTCGGAAACGCCATCGTTAAAATATTTTATAGTATCGGGCATTTGATCAATCATAAGGCCGACATCTAGGTCGCCTTCTGTAACATGTGTACGGGCTTCGTAGGTTACAATCTGCCCGTCATCAGAAGAAATGGTAACGGGTGTTAATCGCATATCTCCTTCAGTGATTTCAGCTGTTAGAGGAGGATTTTCTGGATCGTCAAAATAGCCTTTGCGATAAATGGCTTCTCCGCATCCAAAAATACCGGCATCATCGGGTGGTGTTCCTTCTCTGGGGCCAACATTATAGAAATATACATCATATCCAAAGTTGGCAAGGCCTCTGCCAAAATCAAAAGCATAGTTTCCGTCAACACTGCCAAGGAACATTTCACCAATGCGACCTTGTACATAATCGTCGGATAAATTTTGCGGTACGCAGGCATCTCGCGGATAATCAGCTCCAATATTATTATCAAAACCATTGTCAGCAAATATCTCAATGCCAGCATATTGTCTATGCTTAAAACTAATGTTGTTAAATGTGGTGGCAGGAACTAAACAAGATCTTCCATCAGGATCTAGTACTGTAGATTTTTGTATTCTCTGGGATTGTGGCTTGGTATCGCCCGTGGGAGAAAACAATCTTGCAGCCGTGATAGAGGGATTTACTCCCAGCCATGCATCGGTTTCTACAGAAATATCATAGCGGTTTTGTCCGTTGCAATTTGCTTCTAAAACAGGAGCAAAAACGATAAGATCACCTGCAAAAAGACCACCATTGAGCAGTCCTTTGTCGTCCCGATTGCCGTTTACATTAGTCATTCGCCAGTCTTCGTCTTGCACTTGAGCAAGAGGATTGCCATTAATTTTCAGGTAAATAAACTGAGAATTGTTGTATCCTTGCCCTGGTTTTCCAAATGTATGCCATTCTTCGCCATTTTCGATAACGGGGTTGCCGTTGTCACGGAAAGGTACGAGCGTCATACCAATATCTTTGTCACCATCGGCAACAATGGTATTGGGATGATAGGTAAAGGATTCTCCATTTACATATACAGAAATGGCATTTAATCTAGTATCGCCTGCATGAACAGTATTTCGAAGTTCTAGTTCCGTAAGAGGATCTTCGGTTCTAGCCGTCAAACGATAAATTGTTTCTCCGAGTGTATAGTATTCATCGGATACAATTTGATCGGTGTGCCATTCTTCGTCTTCATCGGCAATATCATCACCATTGGTGTTGAAACGTTCGAGAGGAAGATCGAGGTCCCAATCGTAAGGTTCTACAATGCCAGATGAAATAGAACCATCGGGTAGTTGTGCTCTGTACGCTGGATAATCTACCATGTCGACCCAACCAATTCGCCAGCCTTTTTCGGTGACCAAACGGTCATAGAAATAAATTTCTGTTCGGTATTCAGGGTCTTTGGGATTTAAAATATAGGGTCCCTGGGTATTGGACACAGGATCAATTTGTGCTTTGGGATTGTTTTCACAGCGACCAGCAATGTAAGCAGGATGATAGGGATCGGAATAAATATCATAGTTACAGTCGTGGAAATTCCCATCGGGATCAAGCCACATTCTTCCAGCAGAATCGATAACTCCGTACCACTTATGCTTGGCTTGTGACTCTCCGCCATCAGCTTGAATTTGCAAATATATTTCAAACCAATATACGGGGGAACCCGGCATAGAAACTTCACGCCGTCCCCAGGAAGAACCTCGTTCGTATTCCCAAGGGAAAAACCGACCGTTAGGGATTGCTATACCCGGTTGTGCGGGATCCGGATCAATTGGTTCACCGTCTGCTTCATAACCTACCGGATGGAGAGTTTTGGCTATGAAGGTATGAAAATCATTCTTGTGAGACTGATCTCCAAAAACAACGGTGGGAAAGCTTGCATTAAAAGGAATAATGCCAAGCAATAAAACGAGAGAAATGAAAATACTAAATAACTTTCTCATCATACCCACTCCTTTATCCGATCGCTAGCGTTAAACCAGCTTAACAACACAAAAAGAGTCACTTGTCGACCAATTACATACTCTTGCATTGCTCATATTTTCATAATCTAGAACACCAAGATGCACTGCATCTTCTGTGAGTTCAGAAAATACAGCAAAATTATTACGATCTTCAACACAAAAACGATACTGTGTTGAGTTACCGTTTACATCATATAAAGAAACAACTATTGTATTTTTACCATAGTTAAATGGAATATTCAACTTCCATGAGTGATTACTCACTTCAGCTTGAATCCCTTCCACTGCAATGCCTGCCGTGGAAGAAAGGGACCCTGTTAAACTCAGGATCCCTTCTTCAACTACTCCATGATCAATGGTAGCAACTACATTGTTTTCGTTTTCTAGAAGAACCGATGTAGACATTTCAGATTCTACAAAAATATCGGTCTTTCCTGGTACCATGCCAGTTCTTTCGGCTAAAATGGTAATTAAGCCTTCTCTTGTGGGTGTAAAAGTGACCTCACAAATTCCATTGGCATCGGTTTTTGTAGTTTCACTTACACCGGCACCGGTCAAACGGATAGTAACAGCTTGTTCTGGCTTTTTGGAACCAGCATCAAAACTTCTAATTTGAATATGAACAGACTTGCCAACAACAAGAGAGGACATTGCAAGAACTTCAACGCCTAAACCATTGGCAACATCAAAACGACCATAGTCGGATATTCCGACATCGTGCATTTCATATTCTCCGTATCCGCCATTGGGAAGGATATAACGGATATATCCAAGGGATCGACCAGCACCAGCAGGGGTGCATGATATTACAGTTTCAGGTATTTCATCTTCTTGAATACTCATTCTGCCAGTAACTTCACGTTCATCTCCGATGCTATCGGCAGCTCCATACCCTGAAAGTGTAACCAAACCACCTTCTTTGATGGGGAGATCTCGCGAATCTGCTTGTAAGGCTTGGATAATGAAATTGTTTTCGACACCGAAAACAAGGTCATAATATCTGGCATCCAAAAGATCTTTTCCTAGAGGTTCTCGGGTTTCTGCATTAAGGAATATAAACTCAGGACCTTTAATAAGTGTAAAGGTGTCTGGATGAGAATCCCAATCAAGCCTAAACATGGCATATCTATCGTGGCTATGTCTGCTTGCAAAACGCATTCCACCCCAGCGGAATCGACGGTATACATTGTTGGGCCCAAATATATCGAAATCGGGATAACCAGCAACATCAGCCCAGGATGGATTAGAGGTTAAACGGTTTTTCCCTACAAAGGCACCAAAATAACTTTCAGTAAGACCCATATCGTTTGCATAGTACAAGAAAGAAGCTTTGCCATCTTGATCCAAACTTATGGAGTCATTGAACGTAAGAAGGCCGTCGTTGTCGATATCAGGGAAGCAGTATCCACCATAGTACATACTATTGTAAATGTTACCAAGCCCCCACCCTGAGTATTGAGCATTTTCAGGAGGAATATCAAACAATGGTGCTGTATCATATCGTCCTTCACTGTCCAAAACAGAACCAGTGTTGTACAAATAAGCATCTGGTGGTAAATCAGTAGAAGATCTAAACCCAGCAACTTTCATGCGCTCACGGTTCATAACGTCAATGGATCCATTTTGATTTTTGTCAATTCCAAGAAGGTTGTAATATCTTGGCATTGCAGCAAAACGATAACGGAAATTGCGAAGGAATGTATTTGTAACGGTAATTCGTGCATCGTCCGTTCCCTCACAAATGTTGGCTCCAGCCGTTCCTTTTAGAACTTCACCTTGGGCATCAAACACTTGCAGACCTACTCTGTATACTCGATTGTCCATAGCAGTCATAACAAAATCGGGGCTACCGGGTACATAATACTCTGTATTTGTAGGATCTTCAAGATTGGTAAAGTTGTAGACAATGGCAGGGAGTTTCACATTTACAACTGTTTGACCGTAGTGCCTACGATCGGGAGAATAAACATAGACAGGGAAAGAACCGGTATCATTGGCGGTAAAGTTGTAAAATTTATACGTACCCTCATGGGCTAAAGAGAAATCAATTTCTACAGGACTAAATGGTGTCATAGAAGACAAGTAAATGGATTCATTGTCATACAAAGAACCATCATTGTTGTGTAAATCGGTTCGTAGCCAATAATATCTAGGGATAGAAGCATCTTGACCAAAATACTCTTTATTGTCTGGATGAGGATCCTGGAAAAGAACATTTCGAATGTTTCGATCCAGTACTTGGGTCTGATTCTTACTATCGGGAACACCGTAGGAGAGGTCGATAGGCTCGCCGGTATCGTCTAGAATAGTAAAAGTAAGAGGTTTGTCGGGGTTTACTAACTCGGGAGTTACACCGGCAGTTATGGGGTCAGGTCCAAACGAAATAATCAAATCGTTGTGAGGAACAGGTTCAATTCTGGTCATGCCGGCTAAGTATACTTCGTGGGAATACTCATTTGGAGCAAAAGGTTTCCAAAGGGGAGTGAAACCACGGTCAGTATTGTCATCGCCATATTTATAGGCATTAATGTAGATGGGAACAATTTCATACTTACTGATGACATGGTCGGGTTTTTTGTCAAATTCACCAGATGCATCTGGAATGCCACCAAAATCGTACCCAATAGTTTCGATTTGAGCGCCATTCTTTCTGCTCAAAGAAAGGTTGTAAATGCCATCTTGTTTGTGGAATGTTCGTCCATCAATAATACCTGTTGTCCAGGTATTAGATGCCATATCGTATGTACCCAATACTTCGGTTTCATAATCTTCAAAAGAAATTTTTCCATCTAGATTAATATCCATTTTTTCGGGATACTGCACACCTTTTTTGAACCAATCGGAGGATCTAGGTGGATTGGCTAATTGTCCGTCGCCCATTCCATAAATTTCTTGTGTATATTTATCAATAACACCACGGTCTTGCCATGCAACAAGAAGGGCATTATTACAATACTCAGTATCTTGCTCAGGAATGGAGGATTCGGTAAGGGTTAATTCAAGTTCATGATCCTCTTCTATTTCCAATTCTTTGGGTGCATCGCTGATGGTAATACCATGAACGGGTATATTGTTCATAGGTGGGTCGGTACAGCAATCGCGATAGCTGACTTCGGTTCCATCCCCAAGCATAACGGTAATATTGATTTCACCATGACCGATGGGAATTAATTCGTCAATTAAGAATACCGGGTTGTAGAACCAGTAGGCTGCATTTTGGAAAGGATTATAACACATATAATTAGAAGGCCAACCATATCGCCCAGCACCCCAATAAAGCCATTCTTGGTTCACTTTTAACCAGGGGTTAATTTCGTTATCTGGAATGTTAATGGCATCCCACGGTGCACCTGGATTTGTTACTCGAGAAAAATCATGCTGTCCCGTTGGAATAGAAAACCCGGTAAAGGTATCATTCCTCATTCCAAAAGCTCCACCAAGCCTTTCATATTTGAAGTAATTGCCATAGTCAATAACAAGTTTTTGACTGAAGTCGTAATCCAATGGTACATTTTGGTATTTGTTGAATTCATATTTCGGGTTAAGCCGGAATACATACTGATCGCTTGCTCCGCCTCCGCCTCTCATATGATCTTCCATAAAGGTTCGCGGGAAGGCAAAAGGACCTTCTATGGTCATTCGTATGATACGCTGATTTGCTGGATAAGCAAAGAAGGATACATGGTCGTAAGGATTTGTAGTTTTCAGATAGAAAGCCATTCCATAGTCGGTCAAGGGCATAAACTCTGTCCCCAACTTGGAGTATTTGTCTTTCCATATAGCAGGATAGGCATTCCAGTTGCTTCCATACGCATTGTCGCGTTGCAAGATTTTAGCTTCTACGCGGCCGGCATTGGATTGACCCCCTGGATAAGCTCGCAAGTCTCGATTTAAATTTTCAAGAATAGGATCATACCTTGCAGCGATTTGTGGAGAGGGGGGAGGCATAGGTGATATGGCCTCTTCACCCAATGTATAAGATACCTTCGAATTCTGCAATGCGTGATCTAATATTGTTAAATCGGTCACGTTCATGTTTGGATTGGGTCTGGATACTTTTACTTCAACACTGCCAACATAATCAATGCCCATACCGGTATCCATCATAAATGATGGGGGATGTTCTCTGATTGAGTTGTAGTCGAAAATTGCTGTATTCAGATACAAACGAATATTGACAGGGGTAGAGGGATCTTGTGGCCAGGTAGCAATAACACAATCGCCGCCATCATCAAATACATTTTGAATGCGGACAGGTTTTTTACTAGGCTGGATTAAAACTGGTACGCCCCAGGTAGATATTGACCCCCATGTTTGTGGTGGGTTGAAACAACCATTGCTAGGATATACCCAATGCAGATCGGTGTTACCACCATTAAAAATACCATAGGCATCATTAATAGTCCATTCGCCTAGTCGTGGGAAGTTCGGATTATCAATGCCAGGAATATCACAGATTGTGTCTCCGATGGAACAATCACGATCAATTAAACCAAGGGTAGGCCTTGAATTGGGCATTGGGAAAGGAGTGTGATGGTTCTGGCAAGGAGCACCAACACAACCTTGATCGCTTCGTTCATAGGAAGGTTGATGTTGTATTGAATACAGTATATCGCAGGAATCAAGTGCGCCAACAACTTGGCCAATATTAAGCGGTTCGTACCATCTCCAATAGTCGTAGCTTCCATCTTCACGCACTTGGACGATGTAGCGCTGCCCAGCACTTCCAATCGTAGTAAACATGCCTTGGATGCCACCACCGTCAATATTATAGTTTCCGATAATAGGACCAGGTACCACTTGCGTTCCTGGACCAACAGGAGCCTCGATGGGAAGGTCAAACCATATACGATGGGTTGAATAATCGATTCGAACAATACGTCTGTATTGTGGGAAACCAGGAGAAGTTGTTGCAGGTATATAAACCAAATCTCCTACTTCAAATAGATTTTCCATTCCAGCTTGTAAGGTTAAGTAAAAAGCACCATAAGGAGCAACAGGAGTTTGGGGTTGCCAGTTCGATGTAATAGCAAAATCAATGGTACTTTGCACACCGCTAGATGTTACATCAATGGTTTTCCTTGCGGTTGCCATTGCCATCCCTTGAGGATCGTTGACATCTTGTTTGTCGTCATGGGCAAGTAGCTTTAATTTTAGCATTGGTTGGCGTTCATCTAGGGGATTGATACATTCTTTGTCAGGAATAAGATCGATATCCGATGGAGCGACTTGCAAACGTTCTAAGCCAAAACAATCGTATACGTCATTCAAGTTTTCGGGGATTAATGCACTGTTTTCTAAGTCATCATCAAATTGTTGGGTGGGAGGATACACAAAATATTTCGTTTTTTGGTAAATACCCCAAGGCTTATTCCAATATTCTGTTTTGGTCCATTTGGAATTCCAAACGGTTGGATCGGAATAATTGTCTTGTTGATGATAGGTGTATTTGGAATCTTTGGGGGCTATCTTGCGGCCACCAATATCTTTGTAGGCTCGCACTTCAACCCAATCGGGAATACCGTTTTCTCGACATGTTCCCCGGTAGGGGGTGTACTCAAAAGTAGCTGTTGGGTTGTCTTTCGTTAGCACGCGATAATCAACATATGGTTTCCATTCATCATACCTTGGGTAATTTCCACCATAAATTGTAGGTTGGTTAAAGGGCCGTACCTGCATGACCCATTTGTCAGCAGCATAATCATCGATTCTGGGGGGATAGGGCCATGTGTTGGGATTGGGGTTAATAACGCCGGAGCCAGGGAATCCGTCTACATAGGCCATATTTTTTAGGCCATTAAAAGGGGATGCTAGTCCTGAACCATCCAAAGCCAATCCAACGACAGGGGAATCCAATACCCAAGTTCTCTTATGTACGTGGTTAACACGGTTTTGGTCTTTTTGCCAATAGCCTGGCCATCCAGTATCTGGTGGTGGTGGAATATCTTTTAAAAAGTTAAAAATTATAGTTCCATCAGAGAAAATGGTTGCCTGGGCATCAATTAGATAATATCGATACCCGTCGTTGGCTTGGTAGGAGCCGTTGTCGTTTGTATACGGCATGGTTGCTCCATCAATGGTTCGGTAACGCGTTTGAGCTCTCCAACGGAAGGTTACGGAATCAGAAGATTCGGAAATATAAATATCTTCTTTGTCATGGTTGATAATAGGTAATCCAGCAAAAGCAGGATTGGTAGTAATATTCATCGGATGTCCTGGAGGCAATATGGATAAATCATCTCCATATACCATAAGCCTGACATCCTGATCATTTAAACCAAGAGGCATCGAATAGGAGGTAGAAAAATTCAAAAATCCTTTTTCCGACACATACACTCGGTTGTAATAACGGCCTGCTACAGGAAACTGGAAAGGCAATTCATACAGCCAGGAGCCAGAATTAGATCCTCCGTCTCCATACCAGTGCATGGGTTTGCCTTTTACATCATAGTCAATATCGGGATATTCATGATCAACTACATTTTGGTTGTATCTGAATACGTTAAATTCGTTTGCTTCTGGTTCTTGGATCGTAACATACACCTTTTCGTCTTCTGCTGGGGGTGGGTTGACAGAAACTTTGATCGTGGATGTTCTTTCAACTTTTAACTCATCCCCAACTACTTCAACATCAAGTCCAATGTCGCCAGGTAGAACAACACTATCCATGCAACGGAGATCTCCATTTTTTCCCATGGTAATCATATTAAGATGGGTTTGCATAAAGAAAGCATCTCCAGATTGAACTTTGCTTCCACATTCGTACACGGTGCCTTCAATTTCAATCTCGTCATATCGGGTATCCCCAGGGTCTACAATAAAGTTTTCGTTGGCATCATAGTATACCTTTGTGAGAATAGGATCGTAATCAAAAGGATTTTGAGGTTGTTCGATATAGCGGTGGTAGCTAGGAATATAAAATTTGTAATACTGGGGAGTATCGGGCTGATGGAATGGATCCAATGATAGCCCTACGTCAGCATCACCTTCTACAACATGTGTATTTCTCCTGTAGTTTATAGATGTATTACCTTTAGTAATTGTAACATCCGTGAAACGTAAGTCACCAGGAATAACGACATCATTATCAGTTCGTTCTGGATCTGTTAAATAATAAATGCTTTCGCCGCATCCATAAAGAGGTTCATAACCAGGTGGAGGGGAGATAATGGTATCGTGGAATCGATAATTGTCGGGTATTCGATCCAGTCGGCGTCCGACATCGAGGACTCCCTTGTAATTCTCAGCTCCAACAAATTCTTCACAGGTTCTTCCTTGCGCATAGTTGTCGCTTAGATCTTGAGGAGAGAGATAATCTTTTGGCAGTGCATAGTTAAGACTGTTGTCAATGCCATTGTCAGAAAATATCTCAATGCCGACATACTCTCGATACTGGAATTGAATATTGTGGAACGTAGTACCAGGCAAAAGGTGATATCTGTCTTTGTCGAGGCCTGGGTCCAAAACGGTATTCTTTTGAATACGTTGCGTTTCTCCCCGAATATCACCGTTAAAAGAATACAGTCTTGCGGAAGTATAGGAAGGATTGTTTCCCATATATACATCAGAAAGGACTGAAATATCGTAATGATCGGTGTGGCATCCGCCTTCCATGACTTCTAACATAACCAATGCGTCGCCAGCAGAAATACCACAGCCAAGATATGAATACAGACGAATGTTTGTTGCATATTTTCTTGTATTGACATTTGTGAGTCGAATACAGTCAGGTACAACAGATAGTTCGTTAAGAATAGGATTGTCTCTTGGTTCCACTAAAGGCATGTTGGGCAATCTATAAATCCACTCATCGGGATCGTATTGTAAGTTAGGAATCTTGTTATCAACATGCATTTCATTGTGATTGAAAGAAATCAATTCCATGCCTTCGTCCCAGTCGCCGGAGCGTACTTTGGTACCGGCGGCATAATTTTTGATTTCGTTTTCATGGGCAATGATTCGTTTTGTTGTTACTGGAGTGAGCCTCAAGTCACCAGCTTCAACTACCGATGATGGAAGGGGGCCAGTATAAAACCATTCAATGGGTGTCGATTTTTTGTATATAAATTCATGGGGCCGTTTTTCCATCGGATCGTCAGACATTTTTCCTGGAGTATACTGCCCGTCTTCTACCAATTCAACGTGAAATTCATCAAACAGAAGACTGGATTGATTTTCATAATTCTCTTGGAAAAAGGGCACTAGTGGTAATCCATAATCCCAATCACCAGCAGGATCGCCATTTTCATCTTCAATGCTTGTGTCGTATCGGACCAATCCAGTTGCTTCTGAGCCACTTGGCAAAAGAGCTCCAGCAAATGGATAGTCGATTAAATCTGCCCATCCTAGTTGCCAAAGGCGATCGGTAGCCTGGGAATCTTCATCTTTTTTGTAATCCCAGAAATATACATTTTCGATAAAATCAGCACGGTTTCGGTTGAATACAAAAGGCCCTTTTGTATTGTTTTCTGCTGAATTATCGACCAAACCTCTTGGATTGGTATCGCAAGAGCCAGGTATATAATTTGCATTTAAGGGAAACTCTTCAAAAGGATACCTAGTAACCGTAGGATCTGCTGTAGGATCATATCTTGAATCGTTGAAATAGCCATCCGGATCAAACCATATCTGACCTGAATCATCGATCACAAAATAGTAAGGTCGAGTTTCTGTTGATACTGGTCCACTTGCCACTATATCAAGGTAAACCTGTCCATAGAAAACAGGATTTACTTGATCGTTTTGGCTATCGCATGGATTGGGCATCCCTGAACGATCGTCAACAGATTTTATAGCATTGGGCATGTAGTATCCTTTTCGGCCCCAAACAATTTGTCCGGGTCGTTGCCAAGGAAAGGACACTCCATCATCCAATGCTTCTCCTTCCCAGTCGAAACCAACTGCATGCAGCTTTGCTACTACATGCACAGCTGTTTTGATATTGTCATCAGCAGCTTTGACTGCAACCGGAGAATAAAAGGTCGCAGGAATCATCCCAAAAAGGAACATAATACTAATAGCGACAGATAAGAGCTTCTTCATAGTCGACTCTCCT
>CAZOYI010000120.1:0-5477 GCA_964583965.1 uncultured Caldisericota bacterium | reverse complement strand
TAAAAAGTTTTGCAAACATGGCTCTACATCGACGTTGACTCCAGATAGGCCTGTAATATCATAAGTATCAGATCGTACCATGTAGGGTTCTGAAGATGTAGAAACTTCCAGAGAGTAGGTAGTACCTCTATATGTGGGATTCCGAATTCCTGATGACTTTTCGAATACTAGTTTCACATCTGATTCCGAAGCAACTGCACTAGGTACAGTTAGAGTTATTTCTCGTGATTCTTTGTTAACAGTTGGGGATTTCTTAAGATTCTCTCCATCAATGGTAACTGAATTTGTAGGTATTAAAGTAGGCAAATAAGTATCATATGGAAACCGAACTGTAATTGTACTAATATTGGCAGCTAAATTTCCTAGTTTTCCTGTTTTAAACTTTATTGTATATTGCTCAATTTCATTAGGCGTCTCTTCTACTAAATCAACGGTTGGAGTGGATACAGCTGAAAATAAACTAAATCCATGTGATTCGACAAGAGTTGGTTCTTCGGAGGATGAGATCCAAAATCGATACGTTCCCACTTCTGATGGATTCTTTATTCCAGCAGTAGTACCAATGGTAACAACAACTTCCGATTCTGCTTCAATGTCAACGGGAGTAACGATTTCCATCGTTTTTAGATTAGTACCACCATTAGTTATCTTGGGTATTGATCGTAGGGAGACGTTGTTTACAAGGATGCTTTGATATGGTGGTTCATTATTTATCGATGGGTATTTAGCAGGATTGTCATCATGAGTAAATTCAATTGTGATTGTACTCTCATCTGCATAGAGTTTTCCATCAGGTCCGGTTTGAAACCGAATTTCATAGGCTACATTTTTTTCTTTAATAACAGGAGGTTCAGCGGTAACGCGAGGTATACTGCTTGTTGAAAGGATAGAATAGTATTCAGAGGTAGCAAATATAGGCTGCGAAGAAGTTTTTACCTTTAACTCATAAGAACCAGGAGTTTCAGGATTTTTTATCTGTGCTGTTTTTTCAAACTTCACACAAACGTGTCCCTCTGCAGGTATGGGAATTGGAACGCGGAAGGTAACTGTATTGTCCTCAATTGCAATGGGAGGTACAGACGAAAAAGTAGGATTGCACTCAGCACCAAACCCAACTTTAATATTAGCAGGATTGATATAAGAGGGAACCGTTGTACCTGCAGGAAATTCAACAGAAATAGAACTTGTATTTGCAAATAGTTGCGATGATGGACCCGCACCTAGATCAAATTCAATTAAATATTCTGCAAAGGATCCTGTTGTTTCTGGCTTTGGAGTAACTTTTAATGTTCTAACGGCATCCCCAATTGTAAATTGCAAAGACTCTATAGCAATAGGTTCTTTACTTGTCCATACGATACATGTATAGTTGCCAGGTTCGGTTGGATTATTAATTCCGGCAGTTTTCGCAAACTCAATCACTACTTCTGAACTAGCATCAAGGGAAATGGGGGACTGTATCTTAATCCATCTAGTTGCACCCCAACCAGGAAGGTTTTCTACATTTGTAGGTAAAGAATCAGGAGTTGAATTGTTGGTAGCTAAAACAGTTGAAAAAACTGTACAATACACCCCATTTATTTTCACAGAAGAAGGAGCTAAATTTTCATCAGGAGTTGTATAATCACCTCCGTCAAAACCTACAAATAGATAATCATTATTAGCAGTTATAGCACCGTTTTCCCCAAGTGTAAACTGGAAGGTGTAATTTGCATTTTGTTCGATTATGGGTGGTTCTGGAATGACTTGTGCAGGAGTTACTGTTGATCGGATAATGTAGTTTCTGGAAATACCATAGTTAGGTTGAGAGCTTGTTTTCACTAATACATTATACATTCCTGTCTTTGTTGGGTTTACAATGTTCGCATCTTTACAGAACAACACATACACATAAGCCCCACCAGAAATATCCTCTGGCACAATAAAAGATACCTCTTGATTTATAATTGTTATGGACTGATTGAGTTGATACCATTCATAATGTTCATCGTCAGGGTTTTTTGGTGGACAGGTCAGATCGTCAACATCTCCTTTATTTAATCTATCATCTTGGTTAGTAGTAACAATATAAACTGATCCGGGTGATATTGACGAAGGAATTTTTGTGTCATTAGGAAATACAATATTAATTCTATCCTTATTCCTATCTAAATCATATCCGGATGAAAGTTGAAAATGTATCAAGTATTGAGCATTTAAATTGATTCCATTTGATTTTGGAACAACAGATTGCTTATAATCTGTTTCGGATATAAAGGGAAACGTAACAGAGTCTACAATGTTATAGAGTGTAGATTGAATCCAAATTGGTTCTTGAGAGGTTCTTGCGTGTCCGTGCTTAATGCCTTCACCTGGATTTTGTAGAGCGCATGACTCAAGAAAGACAATTTCCAATGTTGAATTTGCTCTTACGTCAACAGGAGTTCTTATTTCAAAAATGTAGATAGAATCATCCTCAGACCCGTTCGATTCTGTTGTAACGGTAGTTGACATAGTTGTAAATTCTCCATTTACCGTTATAGTGCTGGGTTGTAAAGAGAAGGTATAAGCCTTACCAGCATCATCGCCACTATCAGAATATAAAGTTGCATGATCATCATATGTTTTGAGTATTAATTTAACAAATATGCTGTCTTCGTAAGCTCTTAAAGCAAAACTGCCCAACTTCATTTTCGCAACATAAACAACGTTTTCTTCATTCACACTATTAGGCATTGGGGTAATGGTCAAATCGGTTACAGAACTCCCAATGGCATAATACGGGGATTCTGCATAATACGGCTGTGAAGATGTCATAGCCTGCAGCTTGTATACATTTGCTTTTGTTGGATTCTTCACATTGGCATTTTTCCTGAAAACTACTATTGTTTCTGAATAATCATCGTCAATTTCAATAGTATCTGGTACAGTTATGGTAACCCTTGTACCACTTGTTTCAGGAGAAACATTTAAGGGTGTACCATTAATAGTAATCCCCGTGGTAGGAATGTTTCTATCCACAGTTGTGCCAGCTGGAAAAACAAAAGTAATTTTCCCTTGATTGGCTTTTAAACCTAACCCCAGCTTCAATTTAATTGTATATTCGGCAGTCAATCCTGTAGAAGGCGGGTCAACGTCAACACTTTTAATATCAATAGTGTCTTCAATTTGGTAGTACTCAGATTGAACAGGAATAGTCTCTTGATTTGTCCATATAACACCATAGTAATTTCCAGTATCTGGGTTTTGAAAACCTGCGGAGGGGAGAATAACAATCGTGACTGTTGCACTATTGCGTAGGTCTTCAGGGGGATAAATAACGATTTCTATCCAGTCACTAGAAGAATATTCATTGGTATCTTCTGGTGCTTTTATCTCTGTATCTTTTTGAGTATACTTTCCATTTACCATAACGGAAGATGTTGGTAATTCAGAAGATTTTGGTTCTTCTTCAGTTCCAAGAAAATCAGAACTATTTCCAACTTCTTGTAGGATATGAATCTCATCAGAATTCCTAGTAAGTCCTCCGTTAGAACCTAGTTTAAATTTATAAGTATACTCAACTTCTTCAGTATTCTTTGATCTGGGATAGGGAGTAATAGTAAAATCAGCAATAGAAGTCCCTATCATATAACCTGGTGACACCCTATAATAAGGCTGGGCGGAAGTCATCACTTGTAAGGTGTAGATACCTGCTGTAGAAGGGTTTTGGACTTTTGCGGATTCTTTGATTTTAATCATGAGTTCTGTTGTTCCATCATCACCAAGTCTGTAGGTTTCTGGCACTTTCAAAGTCAAATAATTCCCTGACACATCTGGGGGAAGATTTAGGTCTTTATATGATTCATTTTCACCCTTTCTGATGATTGAAATACTTCCTTTATTAATAGTTCTTTCTAGTCTGTATTCACGTGGAAATACAATGGTAATAGTATCAACATCTTTTGTAAGCTTTTTTCCTATTGTTATAGGGATTGTATACTCTGCATTTACAGCTGTAGCATTTGGATTAACAATAATGTCACCAACATCAATAGCATCCACAATTTGATAAGAGTTTGTTTTCACGGGAAGTAATTCGGACGAAGTCCATACTGTTGCTGAATAAGAATCTGCTTTTGGGTTTATAAAGCCAGCACAAGCAGTAAATTTAACTTTTACAGTACTGCTACCTCGGATTTCGTTGGGAGGTGAAAGTGTAAATAAGAATTCTCTGTCATCTGATTCTGATGCAACTGTAGCTGAATGGGTGGAATAATCTCTTGAACCAAATAAGATGCAATGTGCATCAACTCCATCGGGGAATGCATTATTACCCAAGTGCAATTGGATATAGATCTTTCCTGTTTCAGGATACAGTACTCCATATTGACCAACTTTAAAATCAATAGTATACTCTACATTTTTTTGCTCATCATTATAAGAAGATAGTGATATTTTCGCATCAGTAACACCGGTTCCTATTGCAAACAATGGTGAATTGCGATAGTATGGTTGCTTATTTGTCATTGCCTGAATGGAATATGTGGATGGTGTTGTGGGTGTTTTTAGCTGTGCATCTTTATTGATGGTTATTCGAATGGCAGAATTGACTGGGACGTTGGCTGGTACAGTAAAAGTGATTAGAGATGATTTAAATTCAGGATTTTTCTCCAAGGGAGTTTCAGTCCAATTGTTTTCCCCATCAAGAGAATGTTCAAAAGTAAATGCAGTAATAGGAGGAGTTCGTACACCTGATGTAGTCATAGGCATAGAGAAAGTAATGGTGTCAATCCCTTTTGATAGAGCGACATCATTAATGATTCCTATTGTAAAAGAAGCCACCGCAGAATTAATGTTAGGCTCTACAATTACAGCTTGAACCCCTTCTTTTTTAGAATCAAGGTCGTAATAGGATACAGCATCATTGACCAAGAATTCCTTCGACGATATCTGCCGGGTTTCTCGATTGGAGCTAACTTTTATCTTATAAGAATCTGCTCTGGGATTAATCATCCCAGCAGTAGTAAAAATGTTGATGCTAACGCTTTGATTGGCATTAATATCTCGCAACTGTTGAGGCATTTTAAATGTCATTGATTGCAAGGTTTGATTTGGTTCTATGCCTTGAAGAGAAACCCTTACAGGGGTGTCCAAAACGATCCTGTTTATAGTAACAGCTGTATTTTTTACGATGTACTCTCCGGTGGTAGTTTTCTCACATCCTTTTGGCATAGGAAATGGATAGTTGCTACCAGTAAAATCCAATGTTATTGTATCGGTACCCGCTGTTAATTTACCCTGATTTCCCGTCTTCCAGTCGACAGTCCAACCCACGTATTCATCAATGTTTCTTACGCCTTGTAGGCTATAGTTTGGATCATTGGATGGTAGTAACTGAACGGAAGCTCGATACCCAATATAATAAGGTCCCAGTTTTGTTTCAGAAGTTTTAACATAAGGAGTGTATTGTTGTTGTGAGTCAGGTGTTTCATTTCTCTGAATCTCACGACGAATAA
>CAZOYI010000119.1:0-3299 GCA_964583965.1 uncultured Caldisericota bacterium | reverse complement strand
TCCCATCTGCATCCCAATCACACTACCAGCGACACTACTGGCACTTGACTCTTTTCCCAAAGAATCTGCCATGGAGATTTGTGTATATCGGTCTACATCTCCTACCATGCTTTGACCAGCAGCTTTTTGTTGCATTCGTTGGATTTCTTCTGGGTAGCTGAAACTAGAAATATTGAAATTGGTAATTGCAATACCAATTTTTCTCATTTCCATATCTAAATCTTCTCGAATTCCTTTGGCAATATCAAACGAATTGGCTTGCAGGTTGAACATATCTTTGCCTTCACGTGAAATCCACTTCATTAACAACTGATCCAGCATTGCAATGACGCGGTCTTTTAAATCATCAACATGATATTGATGTTTTATACCCGCAATTTTCTCAATTAAAATGTTGTGATCATCTATTTTGCAATCGAAGGTACCGAAAGATTTAATAGGCATGCCACCTGGTAAACCTGGAGCAGGGATATTAATGGGATTTTTGGTTCCCCATTTTACGTTGATTTCTTTGGTGTTTGTAAAAAGAACCTCTGCTCTCATTCCAGAATTGAAACCAAACTTAAAACCTTTCAGTGTAGATAAAAAGGGAACAATGTCAGATTCAATATCATACTCACCATCATCGGCAAAAATACCTTCGACTTTCCCATTGTAGAGAAAGATTGCATCCTGTCCTGGTTTTATGATTAAGCGAGAACCTTTTTTTATCTCGCGATTCGTCCACTTCCAGAACAAAACATCATCTCGGTATTCTTCCCACTCTACTACATTAGCAAATTGACCAAACCATGCCATAATAGCCCCTCTCCAGATTGTTATTTACAGATTACTACAATCCCAGTTCTTTTTTCAGTCTTTCTAAGTCATCTTCTACTACAGGGTTTTTCTCGTTAGACTCGGAATACTTCAGTGTTAAGGCATCAATGGTGTCTTCTTTTGGTGTATTTAATTCTGCCATAGCATCAGCTTCGTCAATCAGACGTTGTGCTTTTTCATTCATGGCTTCAAATATAGATGCACTATTACCAACCCCAATTTTGGAGGTCATTGAACTCACTTGTTGTTTTGCTTTAGCAACTTTCATCTTGGCTTTGATTTCGCCTCTGCGTGCATTCAAGTCTTCAATTTCTGCATTTAACTTGTCATGCATAAGTCGCATTTTTTCTGCATTGGTTTTAGCAATTTGATAACTCTGCTGATAGGCAGCAAGCTCGTTTTTCAAGTAGTCTTTTTTCTTCAAAAAAGCTCTGGCATCATCTTCGTTGCTAGCTAGCAGTGCCTTTTTCGCATAGGCATCCATGGTTTTAATCTCTTCTTCACATTCTGCAAGACGTCTTTGTGCACTTTTTTCCTCGGCGATTACAGCAGCAGTTTCTGCTTTTACAGTTCCTAAATCTCGTTCAAAGTTCCGAAGATACTGATCAATCATTTTCTCTGGATCTTCAGCTTTGTCCAGTAAAGCGTGAATGTTTGCCTGCATAATATCTTTAAAACGTTCAATAATTCCTGCCATTTATGGCCTCCCTATACGCACTCTGAAAGTGCTTGGTATGATGTAAGATTACAATAATATTGTTATACTTTGTCCTGATCAGATTTGCAAGTTTTTCATGTAAAATTTTATGTGCCGGTAAACTTTTCAACCTATTTTTTGTATTTATTACTATAAATTACAAAAAATGAATTCATCGCCAGTTCACGACAAGAGGGTAGTCTCTAAAATCTGGTAAGATTTCATATTCTTTTTGAAGCAAAGCATATTGCCATACGTTGCGATACTTACCCTTTGCCCATAAAGCCTCTTTTAGTATGCCTTCTTTGTGCATTCCTGCTTTTTCGATCACTCGAGAAGAAGCAATATTTTCTTCAAAACATCTTGCTTCTATGCGGTGAAGGTTTAAATATGTAAATCCAAAGTGAACTAAAGATATCAGGGCTTCTGTTGCAAATCCTTGATTCCAATGCTCCTTTGCAAGACAATATCCTACCTCTGCTTTTTTATGATACACATTCCACCAAACAAAATCGGCTGTACCAATCAGTTCACCAGTTTCTTTGAGTGTTACACCCCAACATGCAATTTCGCCATCTTTATACTTATCCAGGTTAATTTGAATAAAAGCAAACGTATCATCCATCGATTTGTGAGTTGGAAACAAAACATAACGAGTCACTTCTGAATCAGATGCATAGTGAAAAATGGTATCTGCATCTTTCATGGAAAGCTTGCGAAATGCAAGTCTTGGACTGGTCATTCCATTCCAGTGGATATATTTACACTGGGCATTAGTAGATGTATTCACTGTTTTCTTCATAAAAAAGATATTCGAATTCTCATATTATAGCTCTTGTCGGGCAAACAACACAGTGGTTAGCACCACTATAGCGATTGCAAGCAAAAGGGAACAAAACACTGTGATACCAAGTGAAGAAGATAGAGAATTCTGCGTAATCATTTCTATACTTAATGATTGAAGAGAACCGGGTAAAAATTTCCCAATTTTCGGAATTTGATTGGAAAAAGAAACAACAATAAAAGAAACAAAGCTAGCAACGGCAGCAAGAGTATGGGTTTTTGAAATAGTAGAACACAAAAGAGTGACAGACAGTAATACCACTCCATAGATCCAAAATAATAAAAAAGGAATCAATCCTTGTGCAATAGTCTGCATCGGAAATAAAAGTGAAGTGTAGTACAAATGAGCAACAATAGAAAGAGTATATACCAAAGTAAAAAACAAAACGGATGCCAAAAACTTTTGGAGCAAAAAGGAGGAGCGAGAAAGACCTTTTGTAAGAACAAGCAGAACAGAACCACGAACTTTTTCCTCAACAACAGTGCTCATAAACGTCATCATGACAACCAGAATAGACAACCCATACATATTTTTAAAAAACTGAAGATACGAATCCACAATAGTGGCTTCAGGAAGCTGAATTTGGAGCTCTCCAATACCAGCAACCAATTCATTCATGTACTTTGCTGCTATAGGGCTTGCGATCCCGAACAATAAGAAAACACTGGTAAGTACTATCCATTTAGGCGTTTTGATGATTTCTTGCCATTCTTTCTGGAAAAAATACAGAGATCTCATGAATCTTTCACCACATGTATAAAAATATCTTCCAGCGTTGGTTCCTGAATCCACCATTTTCGTAGTCCCCATCCTTTCCCATACAAATAAGAAATAATTTCATGTTGCGCATAATCAGGATCATTCACCAAAAGCGATAGAAGTCCATCTTTTTCTTCCACCTTTTCAATCCAGCGCATTGAGGCTGCATCGGAAAGAAAA
>CAZOYI010000118.1:0-2743 GCA_964583965.1 uncultured Caldisericota bacterium | reverse complement strand
TCTTCTGAATATCGATATTATCTACTCCTCGAGTTCGATTCCCCATCCATGGACGTAAATTAATCATTGAATCGAATTCAATCCATTTGTCAGGTGATTCAAAGGGCTTAATATTAATACCCCATAAGTTTTCTTGTTCAGATCCAAGTTCCAAAAAAGCTTTTTCTTGGTCAGCATGTAATTCTGCGTCTACGATCATGATTTCTTTGTCAATGTCAACCACGGCTTTTACAATTTCACCGAATGATTTCTCAGCCATAGCCTTCAGTCGATCTAGTTTAATTTCTTTTGTTATGTGTTCCATGTAGTTATTATATCATGTTTTCAAGGGGAACGGAACGTTTCGGATATAGACAGACCTTTTCTTATAAAGTCAATAAATTTTACAATGAAAAAGCCAAACTACCGAACAAAATTTAGCCAAAGTGCCGAATAATAATTGGCCATTTTGCCGATTTGGCAAGCTTCTTTTGATGGACTGAATCGTTCTTATCTCATCGCTTATGTAGAATCTTATATCCTTCCTTGATGATTTGTTCCATAGAAGCAAGTTCCTTATCAGTGAGAAAATCAAAATGCGTTACTCTCTTTTTTTGTGAAAGAGTCCCATTGTTCTGAAGACACAGTTTGATAAACAGGTCAATAAGTTGGTCTGGCATATCGATGATGTCTCTTAATGCAGACTTTGTCTTGTCATATTGAGCGAGAAAGTCAAGTTCTTCAACAAGCTCTTCTTCGATTGTCTTTATAACAAATCGATACAATGCCTCTACTTGTTGAGTTAAATCCATAAATCGATACCAATGGGACGTTTTGTTGTGTACGATCATTTGTCCCACTTCATCAAGGCTATAATCGATGAGTGGAAGTAAACACCTGGAAAAAGCTTCTAAAGAAGCATCATACTCAACTGGATTTTTTAACATGTGGGCAGAAACAGGAAACATTATTCCTTGTGGTGCAATTCCTTGCATAGATAATATGTTATGGATGAGAAATCGATGGATACGTCCATTGCCGTCTTCAAATGGATGTAGAAACACAAAACTATATGCAATCACTGCTGAATGCGCAATAGGAGACACATTGTCTGTTTTTAATCGTTTATGGGTATCTATAAAGCCCATCATGAGACTATGCAAATCTTCTGGCTTTGGGCTGATGAAATGAATTATCTCCTTCTGGTAGGAAATGGTCTGTCCAACATAGTTCTGTGTTGTTCTGTAATCATCAACGCCAAATCGGTTATCAACAATAAGATTTTGCAACTCAATCAATTTTTCCTTTTCGCAAAAATCTTCTATAGTAGCTAGCTCCAGGGCTTTGATAAATCTTTCTTTTCGAGAAAGACCTGGTGTAATATGTTCAATTTGAAAGGACGATTTTGTTTCCTTGTTGTAAAGATAATCTAATGCTCTTCGAAGAAGCGTTGGTGGGTAATTATTCACAATGTCCTTACACTTTCTATGCAAATCGATTGAGTCTAGTTGGGAAAGAGAAACTGTTCGTCTTACAATGGGACAAAATCTTGTTGTACCAAGTAGATTGTTCACTATGCGATATCGTTGTAGGTTTTCTCCATATTGAACTGTGTAATATCTATTGGTGTCAAGTGCATTTACATAATTACAAGGTTTAATGTCATCAAGAGGAAGCTTTCTGCCTGTCAAAAACTCATAGAAAAACCAAATTCTACGAGAATATTTCCCTAATGGCTTGCTGTGAATATATTGTACGATATGGTCCGAGGGAAGATGTTGAAATATCAGTGCTAGTAATCCAAGATTCACACCATCATATTTCAAAGCAAATTCAAGATGATCACCAAAACTTTCTCCTGGCCAATATTGTACTGGGTAGAAATCGATTATAGTATTATCATTTCTTTCAGTTTTTTTTGTACCCTTTGATATTACATAAGAAGTATGCCAATTTGGAAAACCTGTTAATCCAAGAGCATCAAGTAAATATGCATAACCTGCTGGACGTTGTTTTACTTCTTGTTTTTTCATTTTGATTCCTAAAAGTGTTATATGCTAAAAATATAGTTCTTTACATCGTATTTGTCAATATTTTGTATATTTTTACCCATTTTTCTCATATTTTGTATTTTTTAGCAGTATTTGCATATAATTCTTTTGGTGCTAAGAAAAATCCTTGTAGAAAGTATCAAAACAGTTGCTATATCCTAGTAAGAACAATAAAATGGTTCTATGCTGAAAATACTAAAGGTAGTTAAAATTGTATCTGGGGTCCTTGGGATCATCATGCTGGTCTTTTATGTAGAGGATATCTTGTTTCGTGAAACAAGGATCGTACCATTGCTGGACCATTATGATATCTTGATTTTTGGCTTCATCTTTATGATATGCTCTTTATCCATTATATATCTAGAAGCTTTATGTAAGAAAAATCTCCCGAAATCACAACATCAGTCTTTGCAGACTGGTCATTTCATCTTCTTTTTCAGTGTGTTTTACACACTTCCGTTTGTTTATTATCTAGATAATAAAGTTTTGCCGATTCTTTTTTGTGTATTATTTTTGTTTTCCGGTTTTTTTGTCTTTAGGTATATTTTCAGAAAAAAAACCACAAACAGCTGATGGTGGTAAATGTCACAGCATAAAAGAAAGAGTCTGTTTTTTGCAGTGGTATTTTTTCTAACTGTATCGGTCCTGGTGTATTTTGTTCACCCAACCAATAGAGACTCTCGCGTAGAAGCGTATGACTCCTCGTATACAGT
>CAZOYI010000117.1:0-1778 GCA_964583965.1 uncultured Caldisericota bacterium | reverse complement strand
ATAGATACCAAGTCTGGCTGTATTTCTGGACTCCATCCGATAAACTTTCGGAATTCAGATCGACATTTTCTAACTGGTGAACAAACTGCGAAGCATAGGTAATAGCTTCATAAAGATGTTGATAGTTACGATACCAATGCGTATTTCGACGTTGCCAGATGAATTTCTGGCATTCATCAAATCCAATCGTCTGCTGCACAATCTGCTTGACAAGATCGCTAAGGATCTTGCGATCGATTAATTCGAACAGATCCAAATCCACCAATTGTTCATTTGAACGGGTATGCAGATCATGCTCAATATTCAAAATGGAGGCATATTCCTGGGAGAGCTGGTTAAATGCGGACTGGTTTTTTACGCTATCCTTCCAACGGTTGAGGAAGAGCAGCGCTTCATTATTTAGCGCAGCATCCTCACCCAAACCAAGCGCATATCCGCTTTTGAAAAGGGTCAAAGCAAAATCAGGCAAACTGAGCGAAACGGATTGATAAGCGTATTCTCTCTGGACTAGATCCCATAAAAAATCTCCCAATTGACAGCGCTCGATCAAACGGATATTTTTTTCTTGTGATTGGGCTAGTTCGGAAAGCAAGTTTTCGAGAATAGAATCCAAGCGCGCTTGAGAGGGAATCCCAGCACAAACCGCCAGCATCTTAAGCAAAATATTTTTGATCGTATCACTTGGATCCAGCTGAGCCTTTAGGGAGGCGATTCTCTCCTGGCTCTTGAAAAATTCTTGATGATCTTGAACAACCTCAATAAATTCGGGTCCTAATTCCAATTCATTGAGCCATAAAGAGACCTGATCGGCGCGGAAGACAGCATGTGACAGGATGACATCCAAGAGCCAATTTTCCAGGTCTGGCGGCTGTGGACCGGCGTGAAAGAGAAGGAATTTGCGCTCGGGTTCCTGGCGTAAAACACGATGCTTGAGGCTATATTCGTTGTTATTGATCTCGATTTTGGTGACGTCGGGGATCGAGAGCGCTTCATACTCAGCGCGCAGTTCCTTTTTCTCATCGTACCAGAAGACGATGCGCTGTTTTTCGAAGAGGGATTGGAGAGAAGATAGGATATTAGACATTTGTTTTAGTGGTTAGTAGTTAGTTGGTAGAGAATTGTAATTGTGATCGAACCATATTTCTGCCGATATGTTTATGGAGGATGCGATAATCTTGGTTTTCCCAGCTAATCCTTCCCGCTACGATCGCTGGGTGAATATCCAATTTTTCTGCCAGATATTTAACATCGACTTCGTTTCTATCTTCAATAATCCTTTGAATCAAATTTTCTGCATGTGCCCAAATTTCTGGAGAAATCAGCAGTTCTTGGGTTAATTCATCAGCTTCTTTTTCATAAGGTGTCTCATTATCGATTGATTTGTCTTCGGTGTTATCAAAAATGGCAGTATCTTTTCCATCTAGATGCAGATGAATATGTGCTAATTCGTGCACAAGTGTAAACCAGAAATTATCCAATCGGTCATAGCGTAAAGTCATCGCAACAACGGGATTTCCTTTTTGTGTGTAAAAACACGCACCATCAAGATAGGTTTTTTCAAGATGCGGCAAGATGATAAAGTGAATACCAAGATTATTCAGGGTTGGTTTAACCTTCTTTAAATCTTTGGGAGATGAACTTAGATGTATGATTTGCTTAATCTGTGCTTTAGAGAAATTCTTTTTATCAAACGATGGGATTTCCTCCTGCATAGCAAGCTGCAACGCACGGGCATGCCAGGCAGTAAGAGCAAAAATATTTACCTCTTTTTTACCATG
>CAZOYI010000116.1:0-2349 GCA_964583965.1 uncultured Caldisericota bacterium | reverse complement strand
AGTAGCGGCACAGGGATTCGAACCCCGGACAACACGGGTATGAGCCGTGTGCTCTGACCAACTGAGCTATACCGCCAAAAAGATTATCTAGACTTAAATTTTATAACAAAATCTCCTGGTTTTGCAAGGTCTGATTCTTCTCTCGCCATTTTTTCAATAAAGTAATCTGTTTCCGCAAACTGAATTTTTTCTTTCAAATCTTCAATTTGTTCCTGATAAATAGCTTGATCCCTCTGCAAGGCATGTAGTTGAGAATTTAACTGAATGTATTGTATCATTTTTAATCCGATGAACAACACAACACACGCAATAACAATTCGAACAATTATAGTAAGAAGACCAGGTTTTTTACGTTTTTTTTTCATATTATTGACGTGCTTTTAAAACTTCCTTTACAATTTCTTCTGCTGTAGAGGCAGTATTTCCCTGCATTCGCAGTTTTCTTAAAATTGTTTTACTCTCAATAGGAGACAAGCCCATTTCTAAAAGAAGCTCATGAGCTTCTTCATAGCAAGAGGGTTCTTTTTCAAGATCTTGCATTGGAATTTCATTTTTCCATTTTTCACTCAAATAAAGGTGAATTTTTTTAGCGGTAGTGAGACCGATGCCGGGTGCTTTAGACAAGGATTCAGGAACTCCTTCAGACACAATCTGAAACAAATCTTGTAAGGAGAAATTGGAAAGAATTCCCAATGCCATTTTTGCTCCTACTTTTGGGATAGAAAGCAGAGTATTGAAGACTTTTTCGTGTTGTTCCGAAGGAAACCCATACAAAGAGATGTTGTTTTCGCGCACGATCATGATGGTATGCAATCGTACAGATTCTCCGGCATGATACTCATCGGGAGAAGGAACGAAAACCTGCAGTCCCATTCCAGTTACTGGCTCTATAACAACGTACTGATCAGCTGTGCTAAGAATAGTACCGTATAGTTGTTTGATCATATTTCACTCCAATCAAAAGTATACGCATGGCAGAGACTCGCTGCAACTGCATCGCATGCATCATCTGATGTTGGCAAAGATATGTCCAATATGGATTCTGAAACTAATTTCACTTCCATTTTGGAAGCCTGCCCATAATGAGTAAGTGTTTTTTTGATTTGTAGTGGAGTATACTGTGCAAAACCCAGATTTTGTTGAGCACACAAAAGCATAAGAGAGCCACGAACTTCTTCTACAATGAGAGCTGTTTTCACATTTTTGGAAAAAAACAACCGCTCCATCACCATACAATCGGGATGAAAAGTGAGAATCAAGTGTTGGAAAAAATCATAAATCTTTTTGATTCGTTGTTCTGTAGGTCCTTTTTTTGTGATAAAAACACCCACATCTAATAAACGAAGCGTGTCCTCTTTAAAGAGAAGACACGCATATCCAGTGTTCGCTATTCCAGGGTCAATTCCTAGAATAATGGTGTTATTTTTCACTTTGTTTTTTTAACTGTTTACGAAAATCTCAAATTCTTCATCTGGAATGTCATAATTGGAGAAAATCTTAGTAACATCATCACTGTCTTCAAGTTCATTTAAAAGACGGAGCATTTTCTGTGCTTTATCCCCAGTGAGTTTTACATATGTATTGGGTACTTTATCCAACTCTGCATTTTCAATTTCAATTCCTTCTTGTTCAAGGATTTCTTTTGCTGAATAAAGTGATTTTGGGTCAACACTTAGTATCCAACCGGTATCTTCTTTAGAGAAATCTTCTGCTTCACACTTTGTTGCAATTTCAAAGATTTCATCTTCCGATAGGTCAGTGTCTTTTAATGTGATATTTCCAACAGTTTTAAACATCCAGGAGACGCAACCTTGCTCTCCCATGCTGCCACCAAATTTACTAAAAATTTTACGAATTTCTGCAGAAGCACGGTTTTTATTATCTGTTGCAACTTCAATTAAAATAGCAGTTCCTTCAGGACCATATCCTTCATATGTGAGTTCGAGAATTTCGAATCCATCTTTTAATTCACCAGTTCCTCGCTTGATAGCTCTGTCAATGTTATTATTAGGCATACCCCCGGCTTTAGCTTTTTCAATTGCACTTCGAAGCCTGGGATTGGAATCAATGTTACCACCACCTTCTCTGGCGGCGATAGACAATTCTTTTCCTAATTTTGTAAACAATTTACCTCTTTTTGCATCTTCTGCTTGCTTCTTACCTTTAATATTGTGCCACTTAGAATGTCCGGACATTAGTATTCCTCCTACTAGGTTATTGATTGTAGAAACATGGAATGAATACGATCATCATTCCCTATTTCTGGGTGGAAAGTTAACGCAAATATGTTTTTTTGCTGTAAAAAAATCGGATTTTCATGCCGATCTTTTGACAAAACAGGAATGTTTG
>CAZOYI010000115.1:0-3557 GCA_964583965.1 uncultured Caldisericota bacterium | reverse complement strand
ATTGCAAAGAATTCCCAAGAATTTTCACATACTTTTCTCGTAAAGGTTGAAGATGTTGAAAGAATTGTTCCATTTTTTCTGCAAAATGAATCCCTTTTGGAAAACTACACTGCATGTTTAAAAATTCCAGTGCCCACCGAGATCGATTATTCCACAAAGCAAAATGTTCGGGAAGCAAGAAGAACAAGATTTCGCTATAAAATGATTCTCCCAAGTAGGATAGTTTGTATTCCTTATCATCCATTACTGAGTGAATCCGTTCTTTTATGCCATCAATTTTATACTGATTTGACGGTTCATTCCCATAAAAAAGATATATAAAGCTTTTACGGTAATGTTCTATGGGGTGATTTGGTTTTCCAAAAGCCCGTTTCCGAGCCAAATGCATTTGATTGAAACAAAAGATATGATTACCCAACTCCTGGATTTCTTCCCATGTAGCTTTTTTCAGATTTTCCAGGATAAAAAATTTCGTGATAAAACGATAGCAAGAATCAAGTAACCCATCCTCCCATCTATTTTTATCAGCTTCACGATATTCAATCAAATATTTTTCAATCACTGCATCCATCAAACATTCTCCTTGTTAAAGTTTCTAAGTTTTTCATACTCGCCAAAACAATATTTTGTAGACAATAGAGCATCCACTGATGAGTTCAAATAGCTGCTTGGTTATCTTTTAACCATAACGCATTTTTGAACAGTTTACTTTGATCTTGATACAGTGTAATCATATTCAATCAAAGCAAAAGCTGATTCAATTGTAAAATCAAGACAGAATCGCGCATCATCTTCTGAATATTCTTCTGAATCCTTATGTGTACGCTGAATTATCCATTCCCCATTTGTTGTAAGCAAAATATGTGGTGTAAGCATTTTAAACCGAGAGTATCTCCTGTAATCAATCCCAAGAGCAAGTATCTTGATCGCATTCTGCATTGCCTCAATGGATTCTTTCACATTGTCTACAAAGCTTCCAAGCTTATTTTCAATTGATGTAGAAGATCCATGTCTTAAACCGATAAAAAAGCTACTTTGAAAAGCCATATTTTTAGCGAAATAAAAAGGTGAAGAGTGAAAATAGTTACGTTTTCGATTCTCATAATCTGCTATCATTTCATTAAACCCTATAGCTATTTCATCCAATGCAGCATGTATATCGCCAGATTTGATATGATCCTGAGCATTCTTTAATCTTACTCTCGCAGTTTCAGGATTAACAAAGTCAATTAATGAAATATCGTCGATGTTGGAATCAAAAACTAACTGTGTGTTATCTTTGAAAAAAGCAGTGACACTAGCCCTGAAAGACTCGATATCAAAATCAGAAGGAAAGGTTCCATGGTGTTTAAGAGAAACACGAGCTTTATTAAGGCGACGCATAGACCCTTTCTGTCCAAGCTCTTTTGGTTCCAGCTTTTTTTTCAAGCTATCCCAATAGTCCATGAAATTTGGTTGGTTTGAGCCAGCATCAAGATACTCTGACGCTAAGTGAAGAAACAACTCAACAGCATCGTGCATTGTTAGAATTGATGCACATTTTAATGGTGATGGTGCTCGAGATTGTATCACTGAAGTCTGATAAAGGTATTTAATAAAAGCAAGCCTCTTGACAATTGTGTGGTCTAATTTTGTTTCCATATTTCTTTCCCTTACATTAAAAGTTTGTTCTCTATTCCAATTTAAACAAGCCAATCATGCTCGATGACCTTCTTATCTAAAATCGTGTTCAAAGTTTATCATTTACCTAGTATCAAAAAAATCACAGAAACTTCTTGGGATCTTTTATTCTTGGTCTTTAGGTGGACAGGGATCATTGCCATGACTATCCGACCGTTGAATTATCCCATTTTTTCTATGGATAACCAATTCCGTTCCCTGATTTTTACTTACCTTTCTCCCCCATTCTTCCGCTTCTTTTTTTGGAGGAAAATGCCTTGAAGCTCTTTTTGAGTTACTTTTTTTCACATCCCATCCCCCATGAGGATTTGGTACCACATGATGAGTTTTTCTTGATGTCATATAAACCTCCTAAACACGCAGTATACGATTAAAAACACTTGTCTTAAACACCGAATACATAAGCGTTTATTCAAAATGCTTAAATAGTCACCATATCTTTCTTTGTATATTGGACTGTTCCAAAGAAGTGTCTACTTTTTTGGAACAGTCAAAATTGTTGTTTCTTTTCGATATGAACTGAAATGTGTAACATCTAATGATGAATTCTCATTCCAGAGTAATTCATAAACTGCCTGTTTAACGGCATTGCTAACTTCAGCACCGGTTCTAAAGGTAAATTTCTTTTCAAGTATTTGAGGATTCCAAGGAAAACCTGACTTGGTTAAATAGAAATTAAGTAGATTCCTCAAATCTTCTTTGCTTGGAAATGGAATCTCGATGAGAAGGTCGAATCTTCCAGGTCTTAGAATAGCTTCGTCAATATAATCAAGGTGGTTTGTTGTTCCTATGACAATTATGTTGCTTAGCTTATCAAAACCATCAAGTTGCGATAAAAGTTCACTGACCAAAGAGTTATGGTAGTTACTGTTTGACAATGAAGATCTAGAAGAAGCAATAGCCTCAATTTCATCAATAATAATGATAGCGGGTGAGAGCTCTTTTGCTTTCTTGAAATATGATTTAAGATTAATCTCTGAACCACCATGATAGATAGAAGCAATATCAGAACCCTTTAATGGTATTATGTTCAGATTTAGTTCTGAGGCTATTGCTTTTGCGAGTAAAGTTTTACCAACACCGGATGGACCGTAAAACAATAAACCCTTAATTTTTTCAATATTCTGGTATGCACTTTTATGTAAAAAAGGTTTTATTACTTTCTTTCTTATCTCTTTTTTTACATCATCTAGCCCAATTACATCTTCCCATTTTACTAACGGTTTATTGGCCAAGACTTCTCTTCCGGCACTTGGTTTAATGATTTCTTTTGCTTGAACAAAATCATCGGTACTTACGGTAATATTCGATATATTACCATCTGAAATGGAACTATTCTTCATAAACTTTCGTAATGATGACAAGGCAGCTTCTTTGCACAATGCTTCAATATCAGCACCAACATATCCATGAAGACTCTCAGCAATTATATGCAAATCAATACCCTGATCTAATGGCATTTCTTTTGTATGGATTTCTAGTATCTCGAACCTTGCTTCCTCGTTTGGAGGTGGGATATATATTTCGTAATCGAGTCTACCAGGTCTTCTTAGGGCTTCATCTAGGTGATCTGGTTTGTTTGTAGATGCCATGACAATTACTTTTTCTCGTTCATTCATACCATCCATTAGGGTGAGTAATTGTGCTACTATTTTATTATAAACATCGGATGAAGAACTCAAACTTCTCTTTGAGGCTATAGAATCAATTTCGTCAATGTATATAACTGATGGTGATGTTTCTTCTGCAGCATCAAAATACCTTCTCAGGTTACTCTCTGATTCACCTAAAAACTTGTTTAAAATTTCTGGACCATTAATCGAATAAAAAGCCAAATTGGTTTCATTTGCTACAGCTTTTGCAAGCAAGGTTTTTCC
>CAZOYI010000114.1:0-2280 GCA_964583965.1 uncultured Caldisericota bacterium | reverse complement strand
GATGGCAGGAGCAAATTTTTTAGCTTGATTGAACAAATCTCGAACCCGAGAGGCACCTACACCAACAAACATTTCAACAAACTCCGAGCCAGAGACTGTGAAAAAAGGTGCCTTGGCTTCACCAGATATGGCACGAGCAATGAGGGTTTTTCCGCAACCCGGAGGACCCACCAAAAGAATTCCTTTGGGTATTTTTGCTCCAATTTTGTTGAATTTTTCGGGGCTTTTGAGAAAATCAACAATCTCTTGAATCTCAGTTTTTACTTCGTTCAAACCAGCAACATCTTTGAGCGTAATGAGAGGATGGTTGTCCATAAAAAGTTTGGCGGTGCTTTTCCCAAAATTAAAAATCTGGCCTCCTCCACTGCTCTGCATGCTTCTACTGAGTAAAATCCAGAATAGAAAAATAATGAGAATGGTGGAACCAAAATTCAGAATATAACCCCATATCTCGGAATTATTTGGAATCACCATGCTAGTCGTAATATCATTGTCAACCAGTATGGAAGTCATTTCTTCTTGTAGAGAAGGGAATATGATGACTTTGAATTGCGTACTGCCCTCAACCGTTCCAGGTTTTAAGACTCCAATAATCTCTGTTTCGTGAACCTCTGCGGATTCAATTTTCTGATCTGCTGCGAATTTTTGGAATTCATTGATGGTCAATTCTGTAGGAGAAATGGTATTGAAAGAATTAAAAATGAAGGAGGACAGAAGAATGACAAGGAAAATTCCAATAATCCACATAAAATTGAAATTCGGATTTCCTTTAGGAGGTGTATTTTTATTGGAAGGCTTGGGGTATTTTGGTTCTGGCATAAATTATTCCTTTTCTTCTTGGATTTTTGCAATATAGGGGAGGCATCGATACTGTTCTTTAGCATCGAGTCCATATCCTACAACAAAATAATCTGGGATCACGTATCCACAAAAATCTATCTTCAAAGGTACTTCTCTTCGATCTTTTTTATCCAAAAAAGTACACACATATATTGTTTTTGCTCCTTTGAGCGTTAGGTACTGTTGCAAAAAAACCATAGAATACCCTGAGTCGATAATGTCCTCTACAACAACAACGCTCCGTCCTTTAATTGGAAGGCAAATATCTTTCTTGATCTTAATATTCCCAGAACTTCGTAAATTTTGCCCATAGCTAGAGAGTTGTATAAAATCAATAGCTGCGTCTCTTTGTATTTTCCTGCAAAGATCAGATAAAAAAACAAATGCACCATTCAAGACACCAATCATGAGTAGCTGTTCATCAGCTGGGTACGTAGTAGTGATCTCGTTTGCAAGCCGTTCGATTGCTGTTTTGATCTGATTCTCATCAATCAGAATATCGCTGGGTTGTATTTTCCAGTTCATCATTATTAAGCCTTAAGTTTTCGAAAAATTAATATTGCATTTTCTTGTTCAACACTCATTTTCATATCCGAGTATAGGATACCTTTTTTTTGTGGATGTGAAAGGATTAACGTACGGATCATTTCTATTGTGGAATAAGAAAAGTTGTCTCGATGTCCAATTAGAAGACTCCGGGTGTGTAGGATTGATCTTCTTTGCAGAGCAACGGATAGGTTTTGAAATTGAGAGAGTGAAAATTGAATGGATGCTGGCGATATAGTCCAGTTCTTTACAACAGCGGATAACTCTTGTTCGATCCATGCATCCTCATGCGAAAGAATATCTTGAAAACGAAGAATAGAGGAGGAAAAATGCGGATTTATCATTCGTATTTGTGGAAGAATGATATTGCGAAGACGATTTCTGGAAAATTGAACATCTTTATTTGTACTATCTTCTCGATATGGGATGTGGCACGCCTGAGCATACTCACGAATCTGTTTTTTTGTAAATCTGAGTAAAGGGCGAAAAATGGTGCTTTCAGAATTCCAAGAGGGCATTAATCCAGAGAGTTTTTCTGGACTTGAGCCTCGAATTAAATTGAACATAAATGTTTCGCAAAGGTCATCTTGTGTGTGTCCTAGTACACATACATCATAACGATTTTCTTCTTGTATTTTCCTTATTATGCGCTTGCGAAGCTTTCGAGCTTTTTCTTCTATACCTGTTCCCTCTATAGATTGCCAATCGGTTGGGGTAAAACGAACAATATGGGTGGGGATTGAGTTTTTTAAACAATAAGAGGAGACAAGTTTTTCATCTTGATCACTGTCTTCTTCTCGCAATCGATGATTCATATGAAGAACAGCAAATGAATGTCCAAAAATGTTTTTTGTGTGAAGAAATAAGTGCAATAGCACCATTGAATCAACTCCT
>CAZOYI010000113.1:0-2665 GCA_964583965.1 uncultured Caldisericota bacterium | reverse complement strand
GGTTACAGATCTACAGGTTACATGATTATTGCAAATCAATCTTCCAAGCATACAAGCATCATCAATTCTTGCATAAGACTTTTTATCTTCATTGCATGTAATATCACCTGTACTTAACGCTTTAATTGGAAAACTTGATAATGTTAATATCATTGGTAAAACGATCCAGTTAATTTTCATATTATTCTCCTTTACCGTCTTTATAAAGTCTTATGCATAATTCTCGCATCCTGCTACGAGAGAACATTCAAATTTTGGTCTCATGCAGGTGCTAAATTTTCCCCCACTACAAACAAAACCATTTCTGTCTGTTCCATCAATAGATTCACACAAACCATGTTGTTCACATGCACTTATAAAACTGATTGTACTAAACATACTGATTCCAAGTATAGGTTTTAACATCCAGTTCATACTTTTATCTCCCTTTATGGCAACTGAACCAAGGTTATATCCCATTCGTCAGGATCTTGTCCATAGCCTTTAGTATTAATTAAGATTGTATCGTCGCTTGGATTAAAGAATATGTTTCTAGTATCTCCTGTAGAACGTACAGTAGTTGTAGTCTCAGTGATAATATTATAGACTTTCACACCTGGCCAACTACCGTACACAATATAATTGTTATTGAATCCACGCCCATCTGACCATGTGATACTTCCATCTCCATTTATATTGTTATCTTCAGCAACTAGAACTTTAGTTGTAGTGGAGATGTTATACAAATAAAGTCTTTTTTTATCTAATTCTTCATTACTAATTTCCCATTCAACATAGGAGACATATTGCTCCCTTATTCTACCCCCACTTGTAAAAATACCATTTCCGGTAACAGAATTTATCTCGGTTGTCGCAGTCGTAGTTATATTGTACAATAATACCCTGGTTGTGGTTTGATACTTTTCGCAGTAAGTTACATAATTTTGTCCATCAGTCATAACTGCGACCTGATCGCCAATAGCAGTGGAAATAGCTGTTTCGGTTTGGGTTGTTAAATTGTATAGGTAAGCATCGTTTCCAGTGGTTTGTTCATTTCTTAAATCTACCCCCCAGATTACAATATTGTCTTTAATTGATGGGCTTTCTTGTGAACCCATTGCATTACATATTATAGTGGTGTTTTGGGTAGAAAACCTATACAACACAATATCAGAACCGGTGTTTTCATTTAAAATACTAAACACTAGTTTGTCTCCATCCCGATCGTATGTGAAATCAGATACATTTGTAGAGATAGTTCTTGTAATCTGCGTTGAAATCTGATATGATTTCATAATTAAAGGATTGCACTCTCTCCATCCAGAATCGTCTAAATATGTAACATAATCTCCTTCGATTTTAACCTGATTAAACTGTCCGGTATCGGAAGTAGCAATGATTGAATATGTATCGTCTTCTAGATTCGTTAAGGTTCCGTTTGTATCATAGAGATACAATGCACAATCATCATCTAAAAGAGACACCTGTCCCACTCCTATAATGTAATCACCATCACATTGTAAACAACTAGCAGGTCCGCCCGGAATTACTCTTCGTACCATAGTAAATTCATCCGCATAGGCAACATCAAATGGGGTTTTTGTAATGTCAAAAGGTTGGTAAAAATGGAAAGTGGTGATGACCAACAAAACAACGATGAAAATGCTTCCAAGAAGTATCCATTTCTTTTTCATTTTTCACCTCCTTGGGTGAAATTAAGGTAAGGAATTTTCAAACAGAATGAATCAGTCATTGTTAAAAGTAACAACAACATATTTCGGAGTGCCTTTTTCATCGTAATCTGAAGAGTTCTCGAGAAGAATTAAAGGGAAAATGATGGTTGTTGAGTCTACTCGTAATGCTACATCCCAGTTTAAGGTTGCACTATTGTTTGTAATAATCGGGTATAATGTTTGGGTTGGTACATGATAGAAAGAAAGGTTGGCAATGATATCATATTCTTCACCATGAAACAAAAACATACAATCAAGGGCATCTTGAGGACATTCTGGTTCACAGCAAATAATTTCATCAATGGGTAGTTGGGGTTCAATAGGGAGAAGAATGGGTGGATCTTGAGAGCCTATCTTCAAATCAATGTAAATGGGATGATAACTTCCTGCAATATCTACCGAATTTACAATCGCATGGAGAGAAGAAGAGTCGTAAGGTGTGCCTATTCTAGTGATTTGCTTAACACCTTTTATCCAATTGTTTTGCAGTTGCAAGGATACAGTTTTTACTGCACTTTGTGTCACCATATGAAAGATATTCAATATTCCATGCCAATTGGAGAGCTCTTCTCGGGTTAAATAGGAAAAATAACCATCATAGACATTGATTGCACTTGTAGTTAAGAGAGGTACAAAGTTGATAGATTGGGTCGTTTGTGTTGCATGATCTTGATAAAAGATATCACGGACAACCATATTGTCAGAGCTTAATCTTTCCCAGGCAACATAAGTGGGGTCTTGTTGGACGTTCCATTGGTCTTTCGGTCCCACATTAACTGTTATGAGTTGTTGATTTGAGAAGCAATATCTCATAATATCAAGATTTTCTTCCCAAAAAAGATAATCCTCGGAGATATTCAGTCCAGTAATGAAGGTTGAAGGAAATACTTGTCGGATATAAATGGCTTGCTGTGAACTCAAATTATACCCATAAATTCCAGGGTTGGATTGTT
>CAZOYI010000112.1:0-14492 GCA_964583965.1 uncultured Caldisericota bacterium | reverse complement strand
TAGGACAGTCATCGACAACATTATCAGGTGGAGAAGCGCAAAGAATCAAGCTAGCTCTTGAGCTTAGCAAACGCACCATGGGACATACACTCTACATTTTAGACGAACCCACAACAGGTCTTCACTTTGAAGATATTAAAATGCTATTGCATGTTTTACCCCAATTGGTTGATAAAGGAAATAGTATCATTATCATAGAACACAACTTGGATGTGATAAAGTGTTCTGATTACATCATAGATTTAGGTCCTGGTGGTGGCGAATTTGGGGGCAATGTCATTGTACAAGGTTCCCCAGAAGAAGTAGCCCAGTATCCTGCCAGCTACACAGGAAGGTACTTACAATCTTTATTACAAAAATGAAAGGAAAAGTATGTTATTGCGCAAACTTTTATCAATTCGGAGTGATATTTGCTCAAAAATTGGCTCAGTAGAAAAAAATTATGCAGATACATGGCTTCATGCCTTTCAGATGCCTGAAAATTATCAAATAACCATGGCAATTGCAAGCCCCATTTTTTGTAGTTCTGCTAATTCGACACCAAGTGAATATGCAATTTTCCGAGTTGGAACCATGATTGCCGAAAACCATCATTTTGTAGAAGATGCAAAACCAAAAGATTCCTTTGATCGCATTTTTTCTCTTATACAAGAGGGTCTTCAAAAACGATCCATTACAACAAACGCAGATATGACAACTTCTCTTTTGCTTATGGCGATTGACAATACAAATATAGCCCATTATTGCAATGCTGGATATTGCAAAGCTCTTTTTTGGAATAAAGGGTTTTTGTATGGACTTACTTCCAACTCTCGTGTTGAACAAGAAATGTCTCTTCCTTTAGGTATGATTGACCCCATTAAGCTCTCCATTACAAAACCTGAAATTGAGTATACACAAGTTCGTGTAAAAAGGGGAAATGCAATCATTATTCTATCACCAGGAATTATTGAAAAACATCCAATGCCACAAAATATAAAAAGAATCTTACAAGAAAACAAAGATACAAAAGTCATTTGCCATCGCATTATAGAGGCGTATCAAGCAATCCCTTCAGAAAAAAGTGAATCTGAAGAAGGAACTTTGGATTCCAGTGAAATCTTGGTTGGTTGCATATATGCTTCCTAGACACAAGAAATCTATGGGTACAAGTGGTGATGAAAAACTAAATTGGGTTCGTAAGCACATGCCTCTTTTAGATATACTTGAGAAGCAATTCTTAGAAACTAAACCTTTTCAAGATCTCACCATTGCAATATGCATCCATTTAGAAGCAAAAACTGCTCGATTGGCAGAAATTTTAACTCTTGGTGGAGCATCAGTATTGCTATCTAGCAGCAATACACTTTCAACACAAGATGACGTAGCAACCGCAATTGCAAAAAGAGGAGTACAAGTTTTCGCAAAACACGGTTGCTCTGAACAAGACTACGAAATGTATCTACACCAAATGCTTAAAAAAAAGCCACACATCATTCTAGATGATGGCGGAGACTTAACGCATATTCTCCATGAACACTACGCAAATCAGATCTCGAATATGCTAGGGGGTTGTGAAGAAACAACAACAGGAATTCTCAGATTAAAGGCTCGTTTTAAACAAAATACTCTTCAACTACCCATGATATTGGTCAATGACGCACAATCTAAATATCTGTTTGACAACCGTTATGGAACAGGACAATCTGTATGGACTTCGATCATGGATGTGACCAATCTTATTGTAGCCGGAAAAACTGTTGTAGTAGCGGGCTACGGTTGGTGCGGAAAAGGAGTTGCAAATCGAGCGAAAGCACTTGGAGCTTCTGTAATAATAACCGAAGTCAACCCGGTCAAAGCCATGGAAGCCCACATGGATGGATTTCGAGTTATGTCAATGACGAAAGCAGCCCCAAAAGGAGACATTTTCATAACAGTAACGGGTTGCAAACAAGTAATAACAACCGAACACTTTCTTCTGTTGAAAAACAATGCAATTCTCTGCAATGCAGGACATTTTAACGTTGAGGTTGATATGATGGCCTTAGAGTCTATTGCTTTAGCAAAACAGAAAGTACGAAACCACATCGTTGAATATTCTCTTCAAAATGGAAATCATATTCATGTCATTGCAGAAGGAAAACTGGTAAATCTTGCCTCTGGTAATGGTCATCCTGCAGAAATTATGGACTTATCGTTTGCTTTACAAGCATTATCAGCTTTACATCTGGTAGAGAATAAACTTCCTGTAGGTCTTTATCCCGTTCCTCTTCAAATTGATGAAAAAGTAGCCAACCTAAAACTCCAAACTTTAGGTTTATCCATTGATCAACTAACTCCCTCCCAAAAAAAGTACCTTGAATCCTCTTTGACATAACTCAAAACGTTCCATTTTCCACCTTTTGGTTCCTTTTAAAAAACTACTTTTTGCATTATAATATTTGCATGAAGCAGGAATTTCAAGGTTTAAAATCAATTGCGTTGAACAAAAAAGCTTTTCATGATTATCATGTTTTACAGAAAATTGAAGCGGGAATTGTTTTATCAGGACCAGAGATAAAAGCAATCCGTGCAGGTCGTGTAAATTTCGTTGATAGTTACGTAATGATCGACAATGAACAAGCATGGCTCCACAATCTTCATATCCAAGCAGATGTTCCATATGGCTCATATCAACCCACCCAGAAAAGAAAACTGCTTCTTCATAAAAAAGAGATCCGAAAACTATCCCAACGAATCTTTCAAAAAGGCCTTACAATTATTCCCCTTCAAATAGCGCTAAAAAATCAGTGGGCTAAAGTGATTATCGCTCTAGCGCAGGGTAAAACCAAGTACGACAAACGAGTAGCGCTCAAAAAGAAGGAAGAGAGAAGAGAACTAAGGAACTATAGATGAAATATAAAGAAATAAAGTCCACCATCTTTTTAAAATCTATTCGCATATTCATGTCAATAATAGTATGGTTTAGCCTCTTCCAACCTTATACACAAGCTGAATCCTTACGATATGCATTGATCAGTCCCATTGTAAATGTACGTAATGCAACCTCTGTCAAAGGTGATGTTGTATATGTGATTGAAAGTCCAGGAGAATTCTTAATCCTGCAAGAAAACAAAGATGCAGAGGGAAAACTCTGGTACAAAATCCAAATCAGAGAAGACCTACATGGTTTTGTGGCAAGCTGGGTAGTAGACTCCATCCGAACTGCAGAAATGGAAACTCCTGAAGAAGGACTTATTGTCATCATAGATCCCGGAGTAAAGATACGTACACGACCAAGCCTTCAAGCATCAATTCACTACATCACTTCAGAAAGAGAAGAAAAACAAGTATTTGCTTCTATCAACGATGAAAGCAATCGTAAATGGTTTAAAATTCAAATAAGCAATCAGCAATATGCATGGGTGGCAAGCTGGGTCGTGCAAACAAAAAGTGAATCTACGGATCAAAAAAGTGCTTCAGATAAGCTCATTATTTGCGATTCTGTCAATGTTCGCAAAGGACCTGACATAGATTATCCTGTTGTCTATTTTATTTCTTCCCATATAGAAACAAGAGGAATTGCAGAAGATACTGATGCTGCTGGTAAAATATGGTACAAGATACGTTTACCCAACAACATTGAAGGTTGGGTAGCCAGTTGGGTTGTAAAGGTACAAAACTGGTCAGATCAAAAGCAACAAGTTACAAATAAAATTTGTGCTATTGAACCTCCAGTTAACATTCGATCTGGTCCATCAACTACCGCCGATATCATCACAACAGTTGATCGCTACGGTGAGTTTGAAATCTTATATCAATCCAATGATATGAACGGGAAAATATGGTATGAAATCCGAATTGATCGTGGCACCGGATGGGTGGCAAGCTGGGTAGTCATCATAAAAAATACTGGTCAGAGCAATGAAACTCTTCAAGCAGTGAATGTTCGTAGTGGACCAGGTATCATTTATGACAAAGTCTTTGAAATGCCTGCAGGAACTGCTTTCGCAGTACAAGGAACTATGAAAGCATCCAATGGCGATAAATGGTACCAGATCCTAATGGGAGGAAAGACAGGATGGGTTTTCAATGATTTAGTACGCATTTCTAAACCTCCGGATTTACCCGAGTTGTTTTTAAATCAGTTAATTGCTGTCAAACCCTCACTCACACCGATTCTATATGAAGGTCCCGGTGATGCCTATAAACAAACTCAGATTAGGACATTAGGATCTTCCGTTCAGATTTCAGCAGTAGCAAAGAACAACCTAGACGAAATCTGGTTTCAATGCATAGAAAGCAGTACTACGGTTTGGTTTCAAGAACAATACCTGGAATTACCATTGCATCCTGGAAAAGAAGAAACTCCTTCTATTCAACTAGAAAAAGTAATATGGAGCGAAGGAGGAGATCAGATCTTTTTTACATTATCCTTTTCAAGTGAAGACACCATCCACTTTGAAAGCTACCAACTAAGCAATCCCTATCGGACTATTATTGAGATCAAAAACTGCACCATTGCTCTTCAAGAAAACTCCTCTAAAAAGGAAATTTTTCTACCCATTCAGAAAAAAGGGATTGCTACATCACATATTTTTCAATTTTCACTACGCCCAAATATTGTCCGCATGGTTGTTGAATCTTCCAATGATATTCGTTTTATCACTGAAAGAAAACAGAAAAACCTTGTTTTTCGATTTATGGATTATTCCAATTACGCTGGTCCAAAACTCACAATCAATGGAAATCAACTTGATAATCAACTTGTCCTTAAAGAATACAAAGGCCATCTGTATGTACCTTTAAAAGATATCGCACAAACCATTCGAGGAACAATTAGCTGGGACGATGGTAATCAACAAGCGCTTATGCAAGTTGGATCTATTCTTTACGGATTTAAAGCAGACCAGAAAAATGTATATATTAAAGCTAGTAGAGAGGATCGTATCACCATTGATAATCCAATCTTATCCTTTAATTCACTCATCTATATTCCTTTAGCAGATTGTGAAAAAATCTTCAACGCCTACTTATACTCAGTTGACAATCATTATTACCTTGACAATAAGCTTACAACCGTCGCTTATGAGAAAAAGTTAAATGCCAGTATTTTCTCATTTTCATTTTCTTTCCCAATATCTCACAGCTTTACAGAAGATAATCAACGAATTACTATTCGCATCCCCAATTCCACACTCGCGACTTCTTTGAAACCCCCAGTAAACTCAGAATGGGTTAAAGCGAACTCTATTACTAGGAGTGCTGAAAACTCATCTGAAACCACCATTGTTTTATCCACCAGTAATAAACCACAGATAGAAACAGCATTTATATCCACAGACAACAGGTTAATTGTTACTTTGAAACCTAAAACAAAAAAGGGATTACAAGATAAACTGGTCATCCTTGATCCAGGACATGGTTCTTTTCGCGTTAACGACTATTATGACACCGGTGGAATTGGACCAACTGGGTTATTAGAAAGCGTTGTAAACTTAAAAATCTCGTTAAAACTTAAATCTCTTTTGGAAGAAAATGGTGCAAAAGTAATTCTTACACGAGAAAAAGAACAAGACATGAGCAGCTCTAGTCTTGCATCAAGAATTGAAATGGCAAATGCAAGTGGTGCAGATTTGTTCCTTTCTATTCATCAAAACGCTTCCATAAATCACCAGTTAAATGGAATTCAAAGCTACTATTGGCGCTCTTCTTCAAAAAGCATTGCAGAGGAGATCTCTGGTGCAGTATCAAAAGAAACAGGTTTACGTATTCGAAGCATCTTAAAACGCAAATTTGCTATTACAGATTCCATCACATCCATGCCCTCTATTCTTATTGAGACTGCAACAATAACAAATCCAGAAGAGGAAAAAATGTTGCAATCGGATAGTTTTTTAGCACTGATAGCGGAAGGCATGCTGAAGGGAATAACAAACTATTTCCAACAGGAATAAAGAGGCAAGCTTGAAAACCCTTTTTTTTCTGTATAATAATATCACTGTATGCGCCCATGGCTCAACTGGATAGAGCATCGGTCTACGGAACCGAAGGTTGCTGGTTCGAATCTGGCTGGGCGCATTTTTTTATTCTCACCTCAAAATACTGAATTTGCTGAGTAGTCGTACGCATAATCACAGCCATCTTCTATAAAGAATGGAGGATTTCATGTTTATTTTTCCAAAAGGATTCTATGTAGATGTTCGAATTGAAACATTATTCGAAACTACCATTCGTATCTCACAAAACACACTAGAAGATATCAAAGAAAAAGAATCCAAAGCTGCTTTCATACGATTGTTTGATGGAAACATGTGGTATTACACTTCCACAACAAATGTGAATGCGATTCAAAAAGAGATAGACTCACTTGCCACAGTTGGACATTTTTATCAGGATATTCAGTATCATCCTATTGTTCAAAATTTTGAAGTTCACAGCGTATACCAAGAAGAGTTCAGTGGTTCTTCTTCTGTTCAAGAAATTTCAAAAAAAGAAAAATTATCCTTACTGAAAGAATATTCGGAATTGCTCACTCTTAATGACCACATCAAACACTGGAAGAGTTATTACGTAGACCGACGAGAAGTGAAGGATTTTTTCTCTTCGAAAGGCTCTAATATTCATTATGACTACGAAGATGCTGGCTTTGCTCTTTACTATGACATGGTCCATAATGATGCCCAATTCTCTGATCGATTTGATACCAACAGGAATGTTTTTCACAATTTAAAAGGCTTATCCCCTCTGATTCAGAAAAATATTGATCTTTCTGATCGGTTCCTATGTGAATCCAAAGTATTAAAAAAGGGCTCTTATCCTACCGTTTTATCACCCCTTGGAGCTGGCATTTTTGCTCATGAAAGTTTTGGACACAAAAGTGAATCTGATTTCATGGTTGGAGACGAAACGATGAGAAAAGAATGGTCTTTGGGTAAACAAGTAGGATCTCCTTTATTGTCCATTGTAGATACTGGAACACATCTGGGAAAAGGATACGTGCCATACGATGATGAAGGAACAAAAGCCAAAATGAATTATCTGGTAAAAGATGGGATTCTCCATGGTAGGCTTCATAGTGTTTCCACAGCTACGTCTTTAGATGAAAAACCAACAGGCAATTCCAGGGCAATGAATTTTGAGTTTGAGCCCATTGTACGCATGACTACTACCTATATTGAAAAAGGTGATTTATCCTTTGAAGATTTAATATCCGATATTCAAGAAGGAGTATATGTAGAAACGGTAAAACATGGTTCTGGCATGTCTACATTTACCCTGGCTCCAGCCAGAAGTTATATGATTCGGCAAGGCAAAATTGCGGAACCAGTCCAAATTTCCGTTATAACAGGAAATGTATTTCAAACTCTTAACGATATAGAAGGATTATCCAATTCCATCGAAACACCTGGTTTTACGCTTGGCGGGTGCGGTAAAATGGAACAACACCCCTTGAGGGTTGGCTTTGGCGGACCTGATGTTTGCATCAAGAAATTAAACGTCCAATAGGAGATAGTTATGATTCGAGAAAAACTTCAAAATCAAGTAAAAGAAATAGCAATCAATGTTCAACAAAGCCACGTTGAATCCATTCGAAAAAAAAATATTACAAAAACTGCAATTCGTGTTTACGCCACTGATTGCATTGGTATATCCTCTGGTATTGGAGAAATCGACGAAGAAGAACTTACAAAAAAAGCCATAGATGCACTTGATCTAAAAATTCCTTACCCTGTATCACCTGAAAAAGACAAAACCAAGTCAATTCCTCCATCTCATCACTTAATATCTGAGGATGCATTCCTAAATAATATGCAGGATTTACTTAATGATCTTCGAAATCAAAATCCTCAGTTTACATTTTCCAATAAATTAATCCTTCGTAAAAGCCGGCACACTCTCCATAACGACGCAGGACTCTCTCTAGAACAATGGATTGAGCTATACCAAATAAGCTTGCTCATCAACCATCAAGATTCCTCCAACTTATTTGATGCTGCGGTGGGCTATCAAAGCAATCAATATGATAAAACGATCCTTTCTTCCTTTATTCATGAACTATGTCAAGCTTACAATAATCCCCTTCAAGATTTTCAAAATGGGGAATACCCCATTCTCTTTGAAAGTGCAGATCAAACCTATTTAGCGAAATTACTACGTGACTTACACGGTCATATCTTTGTCTCTGGTAGTTCTCTATTTTCCAATCGGATAGGAGAATCCATCTTTCATCCTTCCTTTTGTTTATACACTACTCGCTCCCCTCAAGACTATTCTCCTACGCCCTTCTTTGACCTAGAAGGAGTTTTTTACAATGATTACCGCTATCCCCTTATCCGAAATGGCATACTGGAATCTCCCTATACAGACAAAAAAACGGCTCATGCGTATCACTATCCCTCAACAGGATGCTCGGGCGGTACTTATGATTCTGTTCCAACCATTGGCGTTCCAATGACCCATATACCTTCTACTGGTAAGACTATTGAAGAAATGTTACAAGGAGAAAAAGGTATCGTAATTGTAATAGCCAGTGGAGGAGATTTTACACCCGATGGACATTTTGGAACTCCAGTCCAGCTTGCTTACCTATTTGACGGAAAGAATTTTGTTGGACGATTGCCTCAAATATCTCTATCTTCCAATGTCTTTTCCATGTTTGGAAAAGATTTCATGGGGGTTAGCTCCAATCCCCTGTTTCCCCTTGATGATAGCCGTCAAACAATGATTCGAATGAATGTAAACAAAATTTCCTAAACAACCATCAAATTTTCAAAAACGATAGAAAAATGAATGGAATATCATATGATGGTTGCATGGCAAACAAGAAAATTCATGTACTAAACGTAATTTTAAACGCTTTTATTGAGATGGGCTTTTACATCTCAATTTTTTCTCTTCTATTCATTACAAAATATCCCCTTTATTATCAAGGATTTGGAGCTTCCATCTCTGTTTTTTTTTGGTGTTTGAAATGCCTACTTAACAAGAAATGGATATACAAACACTATCCATGGCACTGGACTGAATTATTCTTGTGTAGCTGGATTTGGATCGGTCTTTTTTGGTCTGTTCAACCACATCAAACTATCCTTCATGGAATCATATTCACTTCAGGGTGTATTATTGAAGTCCTACTCGTGTCAGTTTTTCAAAAAAAACAGCAAGTTGTTCGAATTCTGCTCCTTCTATTCCTCCTTTTAGTGGGGTATGCAATATACTTCATCTTGGAGCATTGGGAATCAGTCCTTCCCTTGCTCCGATGGGGCACTATATGGCGTTCACAGCTGGAAGTATCTGGAGCACAAATTAACTTTGGCACTCCAATTGGAGGGAGAAACTCCCTAGGAGGATTGTATTCTTTACTGGTTCCTTTTTCAGGCTCTATAGCACTTTTCGGTATTTGCTTGAAAGAATTCTCCCATCGTAAATGGTTGTTTTTTATCTATAAAATTTTCTTTTTGAGTTCAACTATTCTATTTTTCTCTATGGTTGTTTTTTCCGGTTCTAGAGGTTCTTCTATTGGTATGGTTTTCGGATTGCTTTGCCTTTTTCTATCAAATCTGCAATGGCAGTGGACTCTTATTACTGGATATGCAACAGCCATTTTAATCAGTATCCCAATTTCCCGAAATTGGTTTACTCGTATTCTATTAGAAACATTATCGGGAGACATGGCACGTATCTTCATTTGGCAAAACAGTATGGAGCTTTTTCATTTGGTGTGGATCGGAGGAACAGGTCTTGGAACATTTCAGTATGCATACAAAATGTTCTTTGCACCCGAAAATCAAAAAACTTTTATTCATGCACATAACATTTTTCTTAATGTTGGAATAGAATTAGGTCTTATTGGTGTTGTATTGTTTACTATACTAGGTTTACAATTTATCATATACGGAATTTCATTGGGTCGAAAAAACCAGAATGTTTCTCCTTTTTTTGCAAGCATCCACATCGGGCTTGCATCTCTTGTTTTTGGATATCTCATTCGCTGTTTGTTTGACTACACGATATAATAGAAGTGTTTGGTTGTCATTAACCAATGATTTTCTCATTCTTTGTTGGAGGCTAGTATGAACTTGAAAGAACAACTCATTGTAAGTTTAGATTTTCCTGACATCCAACAAGCTCGATCATTAATGCATCTTCTCTCTGACGATGTCATTTTCTACAAAATTGGCCTTCAGATGTTTTTACGATATGGCTCCTCTATGGTTGAAGAATGGAAAAAAGCAGGAAAAAAGATTTTTTTAGATCTAAAGCTATCGGACATTCCAAACACCGTTTCGGGTGCACTTCTATCATTAAAATCCTTACAAGTTGATATTGTGAATATGCATGCGCTTTCTGGAATGAACTGCATGAAAGCAGCTGCATATACAATACAAGAAATCATGCCCGATACAAAACTAATCGCAGTCACAGTGCTCACGTCATTAGATGAGAATGAATTGAACGCACTTGGAATACAACGTACCCCTCAATCTCAAGTTGCGATTTTAGCAAAACTAGCTTATCAAGCAGGACTATCCGGCGTTGTATCTTCAGCTTGGGAAGCTTCTCAGATAAAATCCATCTGTGGTCCTACTTTTATTACAGTTTGCCCCGGTATCCGTCGTTCTACAGATAACATTGGGGATCAAGCACGAATTATGACACCTCAGAAAGCAATTTTACACGGAGCAGACTATTTGGTTGTTGGAAGACCCATCCTTCAAGCTGATGATCCTAAACAAGCTGCCATCTCCATATTAAAAGATATCGAGATAGCTCATGTGAAGAGGTAATAATGAGACAAGAACAAATTTTTCAACTCTTTGAAGAAATTGGTGTTATGAAAAAAGGACATTTCCGACTATCTTCAGGACTTCATTCAGATACATACCTGCAATGCGCTCTTTTACAGCAATATCCACGGCATAATTCAGACATTTGCAGTGTTTTAGCTGAATCGGTCAAATCTTTTGAACCAACACTTATTGTTGGAGCTGCTGTTGGCGGTATTATCTCCTGCTATGAATTAGCTAGACAACTAAATACTCGGTGCATTTTTGCAGAAAGAGAGCAAGGAAAACTCCTTTTCCGACGTTCTTTTCACATTCAACATACAGACCGTGTAGTTCTCATCGAAGATGTAATTACCACCGGCAAAACTACAAAAGAACTCCTCGCCTTGGTTCAAGAATACAACAACACACCTCTAGCACTTTGTTCTATTGTGGATCGAAGCATGGGTAAAGTTGATTTTTCGCATCCACTATTTTCAGTAGTCAAAGTAGAGGCACATACATGGGAACCTGATGCTTGCCCTTTGTGCGAAGCAGGGATGGAGCTTACACAACCTGGCTCCAGGTTTCTTCAAAAGTGATTGCTGCAACATGAAAATTCAAGAAGTCCCGTTAAAAGTTATGTTACTTAACCCACCATCTTCACCTTTACACATCATAGCAACGAGTGCGCGTATCACGCGAGGTCTCGAAGAAAGTCATTATAATGACGAAGAGTATTTCCATCTTTTGTATAAACTGAGACACTTAAGCGTAATGGAGCATGTTAGCTTTTCTTTTCATATCGAGGGCATATCAAGAGCTTGCTCTCATCAGTTGGTCCGTTTTCGTATAGGTGTCAGCTTTACTCAAAGAAGCCAGCGATATACAGATGAGTCAAAATTACAGATCATTACACCTCCCAAAATCAAAAACAATGATTCTGCATATCACCAATACATGAATATGCTTCAAGAAATTCAACAATTATACTGCAATCTTATGGAACTTGGAATTCCCAAAGAAGATGCCCGTTTTGTATTGCCCAATGCAGCTTCAACATCTTTAATCATGACCATGAATTTTAGAGAATTGATGCATGCTTGTCATTTACGGTTGTGCACAAAAGCACAATGGGAAATACAACGTCTATTTCAAGCGATCAAAAAAGAAATGCAAACGTATTCTCCTTTTTTGGCACATTACTTACAACCTAAATGTGTTTTTCAAGGACATTGTACCGAAGTAAAACCATGCAAAACAAAAGAACAAATACAAAATGATTGGCATATGCTAAATAATTTAATCCCATAATTATTTTCCATTGTAAATAATTTGTAATGCTCTTTGATGAAAAAACGTCGAAATTCTGTATACTGTAGCCGATGAAAATTAACGATATATGCAAAACGGTTGACGCAGAAATTTTACAAGCTAAGGGTCGCATGGACATTGATATTCGCACTGCATTTGCAGCAGATCTCATGAGTGATACCCTGTTTATTATCATGCGAGATGAAGATCCTTTATTGTTAATTACGGGAGTTACTAACCTATCTGTAGTCCGAACTGCTTCCATCCTTGATATTCCTGCCGTAATGATTGTGAGAGGGAAAAATGTTCCTCCTGAAACAATCGGACTAGCTGAAAAAAATGGAATTTTATTGTTTCGGTCAAAGTATATTATGTTTGTAGTATGTGGGCTCTTGTATCAAGCTGGCATTCAAGGTGTTTCATGGGAAATGTCGTAACAAACGATTTACATTTTACTGTGGGACCTAACTCTTACGATACTGTCGGTAGCAAAGCTATGGAGGTAAAGAAATTTTTAACAGATTACTTCCCATGCCAAGACTATCTAAGAAGATTGGGTGTATGTGTTTTTGAAGCTGAAGCAAATTTAGCAATTCATACTACCACAGGAGGCAATTTGCACATTGTGATTTTTAACAACCGTGTAAAAGTAGTTGCTCAAGATACTGGACCTGGTATTCCAGATATTGATAAAGCACTAACTCCCGGTTTTACAACTGCACCAGAAATGGCAAGACAACTAGGTTTTGGCGGTGGTGTTGGTTTAAACAATATACAACGTTTTGCGGATAGTTTTTGGCTTGAAAGTCAGAAACGCGGAACCACCCTTGTATTTGAGGTATGGAACGATGATTCTACACAATTTGATCACTAAGATACCATTCGAAATTCTTACAAAAAAAATACAAACTAACATATCTTTTCAATATGTCTATGCATCGGATTTACTAAGCAACGCGTTGGCTTCCATAAATCCTTATACTGCCTGGATCACGGTCCAAGTACATCAGAATATTCTAGGTATTGCATCCATCAAACAGTGTCCTCTTATCCTTTTTTCCGAAGGAGCTAAGCCTGAAGACTCTATCATATCTCTTGCTGAAGAAAAAGAAATCTACTTGTTAGGAAGTTCTTACCCAACATTTGAATTGTCGGGTTTACTTTATTGTCTACTTAAGGAGGAATCAAGTGGAAAACCAAATCCAACAAACACTTCAATTTCCACAAATTGACCGTGTAATTCGAAGAGAGGGCGGATCACCTGATGCTCTCATTCAAATTTTACATGGTACACAAGAGATTTTGGGATATCTCCCTGAAGAAGCACAACTTTACATTGCACAGCAATTGAATATCCCCCCAACACGTGTATACGGAATTGTATCGTTTTACAATTTCTTCACTATGGAAAAAGCAGCAAAGCATGTTATCTCTGTGTGTATGGGTACAGCCTGTTATGTTAAAGGCGCTGGTGCTATCTTAAAGAAACTAGAAGAAGTTCTAGGAACAAAACCTGGTGAAACTACTAAAGATGGTCAATTCTCCTACAATGAAGTTCGTTGTTTAGGAGCCTGCGGTATGGCTCCATTAATTAGTATTGATGGTAACATTTACGGACGAGTTATGCCAAATTCTATCCCAGAAATTTTGCTGAAATATAAAAACCAATGAAAGAATTATCCCTTAACATCCTTGATATTTTAGAGAACTCGGTTCATGCAAGTGCCACTGAAATAAAACTCACTATTGAGGAAGATACCTTGCAAAAGGATCATCTTTTCTTTTCTATTCAAGACAATGGAAAGGGAATGGATGCAGACTTTGTTAAAACTGTGTTTGATCCTTTTACTACCACAAGCACTACTAAAAGAGTTGGTCTTGGTCTCCCGCTCCTAAAGGCAGAAGCTGAAATGGCTGGCGGAGGAGCAGATCTTATTAGTGAAGTAAGAAAAGGTACACAAGTGTCGTTCTGGTTCCAGCACTCCCACTGGGATCGTCCTCCAATAGGGGATATTGCGGGAACCGCATTAATCATGTTTCTGGTTCATTCCACGGTGAATTTTGAATATTCTCATCGTGTCAATGAATATTCATTCTCGATTTCAACAAAACAGTTGAAAGAAGTTTTTGAGGATGTTCCTCTTAGTCATCCTTCAGCAGTCAAAGGAATCGAAGAATATTTGACCACTTCTATTCAAAAATTATATGGAGGTAAGAATGGCCAAGATTAGTTCTTTAGAAGAGCTTCGAAAAATTCGAAACGATGCAAAAGAGTCGTTAAAAACTCGAAGCGGTAATGCAAAAGTACGAGTTTTTGCAAGCATGGGTACAGTAGGTATTGCCGGAGGAGCAAGAGAAGTTTTAAAAGCAATGATCGATGAATTAGAAAAACGTAATTTTCACGATGTAGAAATTGTCGAAGGTGGTTCTATGGGGCTTGACAAAGAAGAA
>CAZOYI010000111.1:0-2273 GCA_964583965.1 uncultured Caldisericota bacterium | reverse complement strand
AATCATATCCACTCCACAAGACATTCCTCAATTTCAACAATTACTTGGAAGCGGAGAAAAATGGGGAATTCACCTTTCCTATGAAATGCAAGAATCTGCACAAGGAATTGCGCAAGCTTTTATCATTGCTGAAAACTTTATCGGGCACAACTCGGTTTGCTTAATTTTAGGAGACAACCTTTTTTACGGTCAATCGTTTACACCCATCCTACAAAAAGCATCTTTATTGGATACTGGAGCACTTGTTTTTGCATATCAAGTAGGAAATCCATCTCTGTTTGGAGTTATTGAACTTAGTAATTCACACCAGCCCATTTCCATTGAAGAAAAACCATCTATACCAAAATCTAATCTAGCCATCACGGGTTTGTATTTTTACGACCCTCAGGTGGTATCCTTTGCAAAATCTCTCAAGCCTTCTCTAAGAGGAGAGTTGGAAATTACTGACATCAACCGAATTTATCTTTCACTTGATCAACTACAAGTTAAGGTTTTGGGCCGTGGTTTTGCGTGGTTAGACACAGGTACTTTTGATTCTCTTTTGCAAGCATCTTTATTTGTTGAAACCATTCAGAAGCGTCAAGGATTTAAAATTGCTTGCTTGGAAGAAATTGCTTACTACATGGGCTATATTGATAAAACAGCTTTGTTGGACATTGCAAACTCCATGAAAAACAGCTCCTATGGAGAATATTTATTGGCTACCGCTGCCAACCCAAAATCTTCATTTTTTCATCTTTTACCTACTACCGAGGAACCTTTCCTTTTATGAAGAAGCATTCTTCTGTTCTCATTACAGGTGGATGTGGTTTTATTGGCTCCAATTTTATTCCCTACTTTCTTGATAAATATCCTTTTTATACCGTAGTGAACCTCGATTTACTAACCTATGCAGCAGATCAAAAAAATCTAACAGAAGTACACAATCACCCCCGCTATCAATTCTTTCAAGGAGACATTCAAGATGTATCGTTGGTAGAATCCCTTTTCGAAAAATATCAAATTGAATACGTCATTCACTTTGCAGCAGAATCTCATGTTGATAGGTCTATCGACGATTCAGGTGCATTTATTGACACCAACATTAAGGGAACTCATGCCCTGCTCGAAGTCGCAAGAAAGTTTTGGTTAAAAGCTCCTTTTCAGCTTCGCACAAAGAATGCATCTTGTCGATTTCATCACATTTCAACTGATGAAGTATTTGGTAGTTTAGGACCCGATGGCTATTTCACAGAAGGATCTCCTTACAAACCTAACAACCCATACAGTGCTTCAAAAGCTAGTGCAGATATGATTGTTAGAAGTTATTACAAGACATATGGATTGCCAATCATAATAACCAATTGTTCCAACAACTATGGCCCGAAGCAACATGATGAAAAATTGATTCCCACCATCATCCGGTATTATCTTGAAAGAAAGCCTATTCCCATTTATGGAGCGGGAAACAACATCCGAGATTGGCTTTATGTAATAGACCACTGCAAAGGCATTGATGTAGCTTTTCACAAAGGACAGCTGGGTCATTCGTATCTCATAGGAGGTCGAAACGAAAAAACCAACCTTGCAATGGTTTACTCCATATGCCATCTCATTGACTCATTGGACCCAGAGAGACGCTATTCTTTTCAAGAAAGTACCCATATACATTTCGTTTCTGATCGCCCAGGACATGACACAAGATATTCGATAGATGCCAGCAAAATGGAAAAGGAATTGTTATGGCGACCAGAAACATCGTTTGAAAAAGGACTGATGAGTACTGTCAAGTGGTACCTTCAAAAATACTCCAAATGGTCCTCCTCTTATGGTGAATTATGAAATTATCTGTAGTATCAACGCTTTATTATTCCAGTAGTTACATACAAGAATTTTATTCTCGAATCCTGCCTCAAATTCGTTACATAACGAATGACTATGAGATTGTTTTTGTAAACGATGGTTCGCCAGATTCCTCTCTTGAAGTTGCCACAACCTTGATGCAACAAGATCCATCTATCATCGTGTTGGATTTATCTCGTAATTTTGGGCACCACAAAGCAATTATGACAGGTTTGAAAGAATCTTCAGGCGATTTGGTTTTTTTAATCGATTGCGATTTAGAAGAAGAACCAGAACTTCTCTTTCCCTTTTATGCCAAAATGGTAGAAACAAATAGTGATGTTGTGTATGGGGTTCAAAAGAAAAGAAAAGGAAATTACTTTGAGAGGTGTTCTGGGCAATTCTTTTACAACATTCGGAATTATATCATCCAAGAAAAAATTCCAGAAAAC
>CAZOYI010000110.1:0-4937 GCA_964583965.1 uncultured Caldisericota bacterium | reverse complement strand
ATGCCCTGCTCCTTGAGAATGTCCACTAATCACAACTTTAGACCAGATGATTTGATCTTTTGAATCAAGATATTGTTCCCACTTTTCTTGTGGATATGTATCTCGCAGATACTGCAAGAGACTTTTTATCCGACCTTCAATAGAGTTTTCCGCATCAACGTCAACGTTATCAGAAACATCCTCGCCAGTCACGATTTCTTTTCTGATTTTTTCATGACAATCATTGTCTCTGTCATATGGGCAAATTTGTATGTTGATACTACGATCATTGGGGTAACGTAAGCAAACAGCATGAAGTCCTGCTTTTGCTGCTTCATTTGTTAAAACAGTATAATAATCAGGTGTTGCACCTGTTCCTGGTAAAAAAATCCATAGCGTGTCTGTTTTCTGATTGCTTGAATCGGAAATACAAACATAATGGGGTTCATTCCATTTCTGAATAGAAGAATTAGTCAGTGAGGGTTCAATCCATCTGGATAGTAAAGGTGTATCAGTGTTTGCCTGCACAAAACCAGTCAAAACATTCGACCAATGACCTTCAAAAAGAATCCAACTCGAAAGAACAATACATAGAAATACCAGGATATACTTTTTCATGCTCCACCTCACTACACTATTGTACAAGATTCTTACCTGTTTTACACAACAACACACAAAAAAGTTACACATTGCACTGTACACTTTGTGATTCTAATTTGTGAGATACCCAAACAATCCGAAAACAAATCTTTGAAGTCTTGTCATATTTCTCTTATTAGTTATAATCTTTTTATGACATTGAGTATGTTTATTGTAGGAGGATTTTATGGACAAAACATTAATCAATCTTGGCACAAAACTAAAAGAGCTTCGGGAGCAAGCAGGCTTCACACAAAGTAATATTGCCAATTTCCTGAAAGTAGACCAAAGCCTAGTATCCAAAATTGAAAAAGGAGAACGTTCTATCACAACGGACATGCTCGAACGTCTATCCACCTTATTTGGAGTGAGTGTAGCTACTTTGCTAACCAGATATGTGAAAGAACAAACAATGAGCTACTCCCTCAGAGCAAAAGACATTGACACAAATGATTACGAAATGATTTCTGCCATACATCGTATTGCATTAAATTCAGATTTTATGACAGAAAGATTAATAACGAGTTCAAAAGAAGATAATGACCATGAATGATCTGAACATCTGGAAAAGAGCTGAGAGAATTCGAAAGCTCTTGGGAGAAGATTCTTCATCACCAATTGATCTGTTTGCATTGACTAATTCAATTAATGGTTTATCAATTGTAAATTATCCGATGGGGGAAAACATTAGTGGTATGTGTGTAAAAGGAAAACATAGTAATGTATTTGCCATCAACTCTCTCATGACTTTAGGTAGACAACGATTCACTTTGGCACACGAACTTTTTCATCTTTACTACGACAATGAACCTTCTACATCAATCTGTTCAAAGAATATTGGAACAGGGATTGAAAAAGAGATTCAAGCAGATCAATTTGCCTCCTATTTAATAATGCCCCCATTAGCATTAACAGAAATGATACAAAAACTGAAAGAAAACTCTTCGGGGGTCATTACTCTCAATGAAGTTGTTTTCCTTGAACAATATTATCAAATTAGTAGACAAGCAGTTTTGTACCGATTAATACAAGAAAGAGAATTGTCTCTTCAAGATGCTGAAAAAATGAGACAGAACATTATCCAATCTGCAATAAATTTAGGTTACGATGACACGCTTTATAAACCATCTCCTCTAAATAAACGCTATAGAACATATGGTCATTATATCAAGCTTGCTGAAAAAGTTCTCGAAAAAGGATTAGTATCAAGAGGTAAATACGAAGAACTCCTTTTAGAAGCATTCCGCTCAGATCTAGTCTATGGAGAAGACATTGACAAAGAAATTCTTGACTGATCCTACAAAAAAGATACCTAAACTTTTCAAGCTAGTGAATAGATAGAAATTCTTTACAAATTTGTACATCATAGTAAGGTATATAGATGAAGTATCGTAAAAGTCCTTCAGGAGGATTGAATGAATAAAGACCGATATGCAACCGAAGACCCTCGAATGAAAGAAGCCAGGTCGGCACTTGAAGGTGGTTTTTGGCTCCTCGTAGTTGCCACCTACCTTATTGTTAGTTTTTTCTTTCACATTTGGCATTTTTCATGGATCATATTTATCATTGCTGCTGCAATTCAGCAAATTGTTCGTGCCATCTATTTATACAGACTCCCTAGCCCTCCTTCAAATGAAAGAAACATAGAGGATCACAATGAATCATAAATCTATAGCTCTCTCAGCCATCATAGTCTGGTCCATTGTAGCCATACTTTTTAGTGGAATTTTTATCTATTTGCTTGTTGGTGGCTCTTCCAGATTTACGTTTCATCCCAAACGCTTCGACACCGAAACAGTTATTGAAAAGAAATCATTGGATAGTAGCGATATTCATTCCCTGGACATCGATTGGGATGCCGGACAGATTCAACTATTGCCTGCAAAAGGTCAAGAAATTACGATCACCCAATCTTCCTACTATCAAGTGGAACCGTTTCAGTCTTCCATCCAAGGAGATATTCTTGAAATCCATCAAGTAGATTCAGGTTTTCATGTTTTTCCATTTTCTCATGTTCGTTCATCCAACTTAACCATTGAAGTCCCTCCTATGTACCTGGAAACCTTTCAAATCTCTCTCACCAGTGGAAGCTGCACTGGACAAGAAATAGCAGCAGAGCATCTATATATCTCCATTACATCAGGCAGAGTATCTTTAGATGGACGGTTTCAGAACATTACATCCAATCTTACCAGTGGAAACGTTTCTGTCGCAACCAACACATTTCCCGACAATGTATATATAGATATGACAAGTGGAGACATGGCATTAACAATTCCCGAAAATGATGGGTTTCAATTAAAACTCGACAAAACATCAGGAAGATTCCAAAGTGATTTTGACTTCCTTGTCAACCCAGATCAAGAAGATATATACATCTACAAATCCACATCTACTCGCCAGTATTCTGTTGATATGACCAGCGGTCATTTTGAACTTAGGAAAATACAACCTAGCCATTCAAATATAGAATCAAACACATGATAAGTTCCACCCAACCATACATGTGAAGTATATTGTGCAGGAGGCAGAATATGTTTAAGAATAACAAACTTGTCGTTGTTTTATCGAGTGTCGTTGTCATACTATTACTCTTCATTTCTATTCAATGCTTTTTCTTAAATCCTCGCCTTGTGGAAACCAAACTAAATCTAGTAACTGTGACTCATTTTGAAAAAGTTGGATTTGATTGGGACGGTGATAAACTATCATCGTCGATGCTGTTTTCTTGGCAAATTGAACCTTACCGGACGGTATGGGAAGAGCCAGAAGTTTGGGGAAGAGAGGGCAGTTGGATGCCAAATGTACTTACAGCAGTGGATTCGGAAGGACTTCCCCAACAAGTTACTGATGTACAGAATTCCATACAACCGATATATTACGGAATCATGCCTACTAGATTTCAAGAAATCAAAGGCCGCACAGATATGTTTTACAGTTATTACGTGGTAATTGATGAAAATGGTTACCTTTGGTTAGATCCTGATGGTCATTTTCAGGATTGCAGGTGGAAAAAAAGTATACACAATAACAACACTATTATTCACTCTGAAAGAATAGATGAATCCGATGATAACAATACGCTTGGTCCTTTTTTCTTAGAAAGTATCAACCAAGTAAAAGGTGACACTCTCCAAATCAACAATATCCCATACTCGATGCCAATTGATCAAAATTGGTTCTTGCTTGAATACTCCACCGTGAACAACGATACTATAGGAATCTTGGATCCTGAACAAATCGAAAAATTAAAGAATCACCTCAATAGCGCTCTTGCAGAAAATATTAAATTTAACACGGTTTTGTCGTTGCGAATTCACGAATATGATATTCAATCTCCCTATTTTGCACTAAAGTAAAGTGCAGTATTACACCATATACGCAGGGATAAAACCAGGGTAATCAACGTAATTGCGAGTAATGATATACCACTCCTTTAATCCCAGAGAAATGGCAAGTTTTTCGACAGCGTACAAGTCTTCTTTTGTTCCGGTTTCCTTCACTTCTAATGCAATTCTCCAAAACAGAACCTGTGGGATAGGAAAAGAAGCTTTGAAATAATCCGTATGTTTTGCCCAATAGTCCCAGTTGGGGAAAAAAAGTCTTGTAAAAAATAAGGATCATATCCGCTTTCTTGTTTGTAAATTGTTGAGTGAAAAAAATATACAAAAAATAGTTGTAAAATTCGTAACAGGGTATATTATTATAAATGGATAATAATGGTTTACTCACACGAATGTGCGAAGAGCCTAATGGAGGAATACTATGATGATGTTATCGAAACAATGCCATTTAAGTTTTAGAGCTTTTTTTTGCATTTTTCTGTCGTTGTTTTTGTTTTTTAGTTTTTTTAATGGACTTAATCATGATGTAAAAAAAGTTTCAGCTTCAGCTGGGGTAGACATTTTGTTTGAACCTTATAATGCAGCGCTTATGCCAGAATCTGGTATCACTTACATTCCCTTTATTGCAGGCTTAGTATCAGATGGACAACCTTCCATCACTTTTGTAAGCATTGACGTTTATGCGTTAAAAGATGATGTAAAAGAGTTTCAGTTTAATTATTTGGTCAACACTTCATTGTATTCATGTTATCTGGATGGGTATTATGCCGGCACCAACACAAAACAAGTAAAAAGTGTAGAGTCAGAGTGCCTCTTTGAAGATCCTAATTACATATTGGATTACGATGAAACATTGAAAGAAGCTATTGGTTTTAGTGGTTCTAATGATCAGGAACTAGTTCTACAAAACGAGACAGTTCTGAACAAAGTATATGACTCTTTAGATGATTCAAAAATGATTGAATTAAACATTGT
>CAZOYI010000109.1:0-2334 GCA_964583965.1 uncultured Caldisericota bacterium | reverse complement strand
CCCTCGCTAATACGAATCCCAAATGACTCAATAATACCAGTATCGGCAAAATATGTCTTAGCAGCCTTTATATATCGTTTTGCTGGGCCATATTGGTATCCATAGAGTTTAAAGGTAAGTTCAGATTTTTCTAGGGTGTTCAGGTATTTTTTTGTAGAAGGTATGCTAAGCTGGGATTCTCGAGCAAAATTACTCACTACTAAATGCGATGAGATTGATCTGCATATGTTGGCATATATCGCATATAATCCGTTTGCATTTTCGATATTCCCCATTTGCATAAGATCTTTTGTAAAATATGTGTCTCGATAGTTTTGTAAAATCTTTTTCTTTGATTCTATTGATGAAGAAGTTACAACTTCGGGAAACAAGCCAAATGTAAGTGCTTCTTGCAATGATCTTATCCCCTCTTTAATCGTTGGCAGGGAAGCCTTTTCGTGAAAGAATGAATGCAAGGGAGGTGAAACCGATTCTCCCCAGCAAGCAGTAGTCATAGAGTATCGATTGACTCTTCCTGCTAAAGTGTCTGCTGATGCATCCAATAGTCCAATCGAGCTTGAACCTGTCATTATGATGTGGGCATTTTCATTGTCAATTGCATATTTTACTGCAATAGTGACCTTTGGTACACGCTGTATTTCATCAATAATGCAATGTTTGCCAAGGCTAGAGAGGAGTCCTTTCGGATCTTTTTCTGCCCACTCCAATACGTCAAAATCATCGAATGTAGTGTAGGAATAATTCGGAAATGTAAGTTTCAAGAAAGTAGTTTTCCCGCTTCTTCTGGGTCCAATAATCAAAGCACTTTTGTTCATATCCAGTTCAATCCATCGATGAAACATTGTATTCCTCTATTTGATCAGATAGTTTCATAATAGCATGGTTAAAATGAAAGTCAAGTTATTCTTTGACATGGATAAAATGAAATTGTAGGAGTTGTGTTGCATTATGAGAGAAAAAAAATGAAAGGTAGAGAATAAAGTTGCACGCGCTACTGGAGATAAGTGAAAAAAATGTTTGTTTTTTTTGTTTGCATATTGATTTGGCATTGGTTTTTTACCATAATATATTATATGGGACTTGATTTGTTATTCTAGACACGCTCACGGAGGGTTGTTGCCATGAATCGTAAATATGTTTCGATAAGTCTTTCATGCTGTCTTTTTTTGTCATTGTTTTTTAATTTTTCAATCTCTTCGTATGCTTCTGTTTCTCAAGAATTGTCTCCAGCTTTTTCACTGGAACAAGCCAATCAAGTGATGCAATCCACTCCTTCCTATTTTACAGAAAACAAAGGACAGTGGCCTTCCAATATCTTGTTTGCAGGCAACACCGACTTTGGAAAAGTTGCTTTTGCAGACGATGCTATTTATTATCAAATGGTCCTAGTAGAAGATCCCTCCACAGATCCCTTGGATCACATATTTCCAATAGAAGATGTTTCCCTTATGACAGCATCTCCAACAATCTCCTCCCAATTCATCAAACTAACTTTTACAGAGTCCAACACTCCTCACATCCAAGGCATCCATCCACTTCCTCATTACAACAACTACCTTATTGGCAATGATCCAAGTCAATGGGGGATCGAATGCCATAACTTTTCTCAAATCACTTATACCAACCTTTGGGAAGGCATTGATCTAGCTTACTTCTTTACTCCCCAAGGCTTGAAGTATGAATACTATGTCCACCCCCATGCCCGAATGGAAGACTTGCGTATCCAAGTGGAGGGAGCTGACTTAAGTCAGGCAACTCACGCCCTTCAGATGAAAACCACCCTGGGCACCTTAAAAGATGATCAACTCCTTGTCTATGGACAAGACACTCAAACCACACTGTCTGCCGAGTTTAGCTTGACAGAGAATAGCTTCTCCTTTACGGGGATTCCAGAAGATAGAAATGAAACCATCGTCATTGATCCCCTCGTCTATAGCACCTATTTGGGGGGAAGATATTTTGATTATGCTCAATCTATATCGATTGATACCACTGGTCATGCCTATGTCACAGGTCATACGCAAAGCTCCGATTTCCCGATGAACGCCACTGTGGGAGGTGTTCCTGCCCCTGGCTATGACAAAACCCAATATAGTTCTTTTAACTATGATGCTTTTGTGATTAAGCTCAGTCCTAATGGTACAGAGCTTTTGTATGCTACCTATCTGGGAGGTTCTAGATTTGATCTTGCTCGCTCGATAGCTGTGGATGGGGGCGGTCATGCCTATGTAGCAGGTGAAACAATGAGTAATGATTTCCCTATGAGCACCACTGTGGGAGGTGCACCCGCTCCCGGTTATGATCATACCTATCATTGGAATATTGATGCTTTTG
>CAZOYI010000108.1:0-7942 GCA_964583965.1 uncultured Caldisericota bacterium | reverse complement strand
ATCCATTTTGGAGCGGTAGCTAGGAGCTTGTATGAAGAAACATATTGTTCTTGGTGTGACTGGATCTATTTCAGCATACAAAAGCATTGAAATTGTTCGTAGATTGATTCAAGATGACTTTCATGTGTCGGTAGTGATGACAAAGAACGCCACCGATCTTATTTCTCCCCTTACCTTCGAGACTGTATCTCACAATACGGTATTCACCACTATGTTCAAAGAAGGTTTCTGCAAAGATGTTACGCACATCAAACTTGCCTCTGAATCGGACCTTATTCTGATTGCTCCTGCAAGTTATAATGTCCTTGGAAAAGTATCAGCAGGGGTTGCAGATGACCTTCTAACATCTATGTTAGCAGCAGCTCCCCCAGAAAAAGTACTCTTTGCCCCAGCGATGAATGTTCACATGTATGAAAACCCTGCCATGGTTTTCAATCGTCATCAGCTATTAAATAGAGGGTATCGTTTTATCGAACCCGATGAGGGTTCTTTGGCGTGCGGAACAAGCGGAAAAGGTCGATTAAAAGATGTCGATAGCATTGTTCAGGAAGTGAAAAACAATTTTCAGCCTGCTCTGCTTGCCCACAAAAAAGTTCTTATCACTGCTGGTGCTACCCGAGAATATCTTGATCCTATACGATACATCTCCAATACGTCCACAGGACGAATGGGCTTTGCACTAGCCAAAGCTTGCCGCGATATGGGGGCAGAGGTAACCCTTATAGCAGCAAATTCTCATTTGGAAGATCCAAGTTTGAAGTGCATCCGAGTTGAAACTGTTGAAGAAATGCACTCGGAAGTATTGAAAGTTTACCCACATGTAGATATTGTGTTTATGACGGCAGCAATTTCTGATTATAAACCCATGCAGGTTCAATCAGAGAAAATAAAGAAAGATAACCAGTCTTTTACACTCGAATTGAAACAAAACCGGGACATTCTTGCTGAACTAGGAACCATGAAAAAGCATCAAATACTGATTGGTTTTGCTGCCGAAAGCGTGTGTTTACTAGAACGAGCAAAAGAAAAACGAATTCGGAAAAATGCTGATATCATGATTGGCAACGATCTTTCAAATTTTTCTTCCATTGGTGGAACTGTTTGGATTGTATCCCAGGAACATGAAGTAAAATTGCAATCTCAATCGAAAGAAGAACTCGCTTTCATGATTCTGCATGCTTTGGTGGAGCAGTTTAGTTTGTGATGAAGTCGTTACAATCCTTCACAATTGGTTTTATTGGTGCAGGGAAGGTTGGTACTGCTCTTGGGTTGTATTTTTCTCACCACAAGCTTTGTATTGGTGGCTACTATAGCTTGCATACTTCTTCCTCAAAAGCATCAGCTCATCTCACGCATTCTCGAGTCTTTCAAAACATATCGGAGTGTGCACAGGCATGTGACATTCTTTTCATCACTACGCCAGACGGTGCCATTGCAAAAGTTTGGAATGAATTAAAAGAATTACCCCTGAATGGGAAAATGGTTTGTCACACTAGTGGAGTGATGTCCTCGCAGATATTTGACGGAATAGAAAAAAAGGGTGCTACTGGATATGCTGTTCATCCTGTTGTGCCCATTGCTTCTGGTCCAAAGGCTTATCGAAGTCTGTATCATGCATATTTTACTATTGAAGGATCCAGCAAACACCTTGAAGAACTACGGTTGTTTTTTTCTCACCTTGGGAATTCTGCAGTTTGTATTGATGCAGAGAAAAAAAATAAGTATCATGCTGCCAATGTTCTCCTGTCTAATTTACTGGGCGTTCTGATTCATACAGGGTGGGAGCTTCTACAGGAGTGTAACATTCCCATGGAATGTGCTCAAAAAATGACAAAACCTTTATTGGAAACTACACTCGAAAACATTTACGCTCACGGTTTCACAAACTCTCTGACAGGACCGGTGGATCGAAATGATGTGGGAACAATTCAAGAACATCTGGACTGTTTATCCCCAGAAAAGCAAAGAATGTATGCAATTCTTTCCAAAGAGTTGGTCAGTATAGCTCAGAAAAAGCATCCTCAACAAGATTTTTCTTCTTTGGAAGAAGTTTTTCATTCAGTTCTGAATACTAAAAATGAAGGTTTACAATGAAAAAAACGGTACAAACATTTCGTCAAATGAAAGAAAAACATAAGAAGATATCCATGGTGACAGCATACGATTATTCCACAGCAAAAATAGCTGATGAAGCAGAAATTGATGGTATTTTAGTGGGTGATTCTCTGGGAATGGTTTGTTTGGGATACCCCAACACTCTTCAGGTTACTATGGAAGATATGCTTCACCATGCAAAAGCAGCATCAAGAGGAACGAAAAATGCTTTGTTGGTAGTGGATATGCCATTTATGTCGTACCAAACTTCTGCCTACGATGCTGTTACAAACGCAGGCAGGTTGGTGCAAGAAGGCCACGCCGAAGCAATCAAAATGGAGGGAGGAGAAGAAATCATCGACCAAATCAAAGCTTGCGTGAAAGCTCAAATCCCCGTAATGGGGCATCTTGGTCTAACTCCACAATCCATTCATTGCTTTGGTGGTTACAGAATACAAGGGAAAACAATGTCTGCATCGAAGAAAATGATACACGATGCTACACTGTTGGAAAAAGCTGGAGTATTTGCGATTGTCTTGGAGTGTATTCCAGCAGAATTGGCACACATGATCTCAGAAAATGTGACCATTCCTACAATCGGCATCGGTGCAGGAGTTCACTGCGATGGTCAAGTGCTTGTGTTTCATGATATGTTTGGATTGTATTCGGAAATGCATCCTTCTTTTGTGAAAATGTATGAAAACAGTGGTTCTGTGATGAAAACCAAAATCCAACAGTATATACAGGAAGTTCAGAATGGTTCTTTTCCTTCCCAAGAACATTCATTTCACATGGATAATTCTTTGCTGGAGAAAATTCAGAATGAATGCTTGCAAACTTTAAAAGGAGAATCATGACGATTATTGAAGATATTCGGGCAATGCGGAGTGTCCTACAAGATTGGAAGCACCAGAATGATTCTATTGGTTTTGTCCCCACCATGGGTTTCTTGCATGAAGGACATGCGAGTCTAATACGAGAAGCTCGAAAACAGAATGATAAGGTTGTGGTCAGTATTTTTGTGAATCCTACTCAATTTGGACCCAATGAAGATTTTGATCAATACCCAAGAAACCTGGAAGCAGACATAGCGTGTTGTAAAAAAGAAGAAGTGGATGTGATTTTTGCACCTAGCAGAGAAGAAATGTACCCCCCACCAACATACACATTTGTGGACATAGATCATTTAGGCGACTTCTTGTGTGGGGCGAAAAGACCAGGGCACTTCCGAGGGGTTTGTACGGTCGTTAGTAAACTTTTTCATATCATCTTGCCTGATCGAGCCTATTTTGGAGAAAAAGATGCACAGCAGCTCATCATCATCCAAAAGATGGTACAGGATCTAAATATACCAGTTCAAATTGTGCCTTGTCCGATTGTACGGGAAAAAGACGGAGTAGCTATGAGTTCTAGAAATTCAACCCTTTCGACGCAAGAAAGAATAGCAGCGCGAGTACTTTCGCAAAGTTTGGAGCTGGCTAAAAACCTGATTATGCAAGGAGAAACCAATGCTTCTACTATCCGATTAAAAATGAAGGAAAGAATACAACTTGAGCCACTGGCTAGCATTGACTATATTGAAATTGTTGATGCACAAACTTTAACTCCGCTTGAAAATGTAAAAGGTGATGTGTTGATCGCCTTGGCTGTATATATAGGAAAAACTCGATTGATCGATAATTATCGAACACACCTGGAGGTAACATGATTCTAACTCTATTAAAATCTAAAATCCATAGAGCAACTGTCACAGATGCAAACCTGCAATACATGGGAAGTATTACCATTGATAAAGAATTGATGACAAAAAGTGGAATCGTGGAATATGAGAAGGTGCATATTGTAAATATTCAAAATGGAAACCGATTTGAAACGTATGTTATTGAAGGTGCAGCTGGTAGTGGTGTAATATGTTTAAATGGAGCTGCTGCTAGACTGGTCCAACCTGGTGATGAAATTATCATTATGGCATATTGCCAAATGTCTGTTGGAGAAAGCAAAAAGCATTACCCAAGAATTGTTTTTGTAGACAAAAAGAATCGATTGAATACTGTTAAGGTAATGAAGAAGGAATCGTTAGATTGACAATAAAAAACAAGTACCCATAATATTGTAACTAAATGACCCATTTTTGTAGGATTTTCATTAGGAAATCTTTGCTTTGTACCTATAATGTATTTGACATATTGTGCATCCATAGGAAGGAGTTGATAATGAAGCGAATACTAGCTATTGACGATGTAAAAAAAGCAATGTTACATTTGGAAAAAGAAAGCACTTCTGAAGAAATGACAGAAGCAATTCGTTCTTTCAAAGATCTTTTCATGAGTATCCATCCCGAATCCCTGAAATTTATGATGAATGAATACAATTCATTTGTTGGAGAAGACGAAGAAGAAGAACTGAAAAAAATGGATAAGGATGATTCTAGAGCTCTCGAAGCAGTAAGTCTAATGAAACACATGAAATCTCTTTATGATGCTGCTGAAAATGAGTGTACAAAATGGTTTGCTTTTGTTGATTTTATTGCTGCCCTGAATCACCAAATTCAAAACTTAGATATTGTCCTCATTGAAACAAAATCTGGGTATTGTGTTATTCGAAGAGCAGATTACTGTATCATCCACTAATCTTACTCTCCATTCCCCTTTATGGATAATGCTTTCCGGAATGGAGGTTTTTTATGCATTGAGAGAAAGGGTTCAAGTATGAGCTGGAAAACATCTTTGCGACATTGGATGCAAATAACACGTGCACAGTACCTGGTTTTATGTGTTGCTTTAAGCCTGATCGGCAATGGCGTTGCATGGTTAGAACAATCGTTTCAGTGGAGCACTGCATTGTTGTCTCTTTTTGGACTTCTATGCGCACATATCAGTGTAAACGTTATCAACGATTATTTTGATCATCGAAGTGGAATTGATCAACAAACAAATCGAAGCCCTTTTAATGGTGGTAGCGGGTCTATTCAAGAGTCAATTATCTCCCCAAAAACAACCTTTTGGGTTGGTTTAATGTTTTTGTTTCTTGCTCTGATTGTTGGCGTTTACTTCTTCTTTAGTATTCCTCAAGGTTGGCAATTGATTCCCCTTGTCGTCGTTGCGGGTCTTCTTGTGATTTTGTACTCCCCATTGCTCTTAAAATTTGTCGGTGGAGAATGGTCTGCTGGTATAGGATTAGGAGCTCTCCCGGTCATTGGTACTTACTTTGTACAAACAGGTCATTACTCACTTCTCATTATCCTTGCATCTATCCCTTCTGCCATACTGGTACACAATTTGCTTTTCATCAATGAATTTCCAGATGTAGAAGCGGATATAACTGGAAAAAGGAAAACTTTTCCAATTGTGTATGGCATTCCTTGTTCCATACAGTTTTATAAAATAACTCTGGTCCTTTTGTATATCTATATTGTCGAAAATGTACTTTTGGGGTTTTTCCCCATCTATTGTCTATTAGCATTACTGACAATCCCGATGTTCATTCAAACTAATAAAAAGCTACAACTACCAACTGATCAGTACCAGCCCATGATGCAGTTAAACGTTGGTATTGTTCTTTTAACCCAGTTTCTTCTTGGGCTTGGTTTTATTTTGGATGGCTTTTTCTTGTGAAAAAAAGGAATGATTTTTATCGTCCGAACAAACAAATTCATCTTGTACAAAAAATCTTCAGTTCTATTACGCATCATTACGATTTTTTAAATCACCTTCTCAGTTTTGGCCAAGACATTATTTGGAGAAAAAAAGCCGTACACAAGATGCGGTTTTTTTCCACAATGAAATGCCTGGATATAGCAACTGGAACAGGTGATATAGCATTTGCAATAGCGAAAAAATTCCCATCTGTATCGGTCACCGGACTAGATTTTTCACCTGCAATGATTCAAAAAGCAATTCAAAAACGACAGGAGCAGTATCCTTCTTCCAACATTCAATTCATAACAGGAGATGCAACAAATCTACCTTTTCCAAATGATCAATTTGATACAACCATCATTGCTTTTGGCATACGGAATATTCCAGATAAGAAAAAAGTATTGTCAGAAATGACCCGTGTAGTTGTCCCAAATGGCATTGTTTTAGTATTAGAAATGGTATCACAGCAAAACCAGTGGATTCAGAGAGTGTACCAATGGTATTTATGTTCTCTACTACCTTCTATTGCTGCTTTGTTTTCCCAAAATAAAACTGCTTACCGATACCTTGGAGAATCCATCCTCCATTTTCCCACAACAGAAGAGTTTTATCTACTGATGGAAAATGCTGGATTACAAAAAATACGATCTATACCATTTACAATGGGAATCACGCGTTTATTTATTGGAACCAAAAAGGTATAATACATCCAATTGGTCTTGAGAAAACTTGAAATAAGGAATTGATATGAGAAATTTCTGGTTATATGTAGTACGAATCTTATCTTTGTGTCTTTTTTTATTTGTGATGTTTCGCAATATTTCAGTCATTTGGATAGTACTATACGGAATTACACTGATTGCTGCCTTATTCTTTGGTCGTTTCTTTTGTGGGTGGATTTGTCCCATTAACACTTGTTTGGTATCAACTGACAAAATTGTAAAAAAAATGAACTTACCACAAAGAAAAGCACCCCAATGGCTATCTTCCGGTTGGCTTTCATGGATTCTCTTCTTTGCTTTTATTGCATTTGTGATCACAACTCAAATTCAGGGTAATGAAAATTTACCTATTCCGCTATACTTTGCTGGTGTTGCAATCATTCTTACCTTCTTTTTTCTTCCCGAAGTATTTCATAACACAATTTGTCCTTTTGGAGTCATGCAGAAATTGCTTGGCCGATCCCCCTTATTTTCAAAAAGAGTAGATTCTACAAAGTGTGTTGGTTGTAAAATGTGCATTTCAGTTTGCCCAACAAATGCAATTGCTATGGATGATAGCAAGAAGAAAGCTGTAATTGACAAGCAGTATTGCCACCAGTGTTACAAATGTCAAGATGTATGTACTTTTGGTGCCATATCATATCGGACAAAATCAAAAGAAACCACATCTTAATAGCAAACAAGAGGTTATAAACCTAGTTTTCGCTTTGTCTAATTTCTTTTTATGGATATACTATTTGGTAACATGAAAAAGAAACAAATCAGCACATCGCAGGAAGACTATTTAGAAGCAATACTTCGCATTTTCAATGAAAAAAAGGGAGTGCGAACCAAAGATATTGCTTCTATGCTAGAAGTTCGGAACTCCTCGGTAACTTCAGCCCTAAAACACCTTGCCAATGAAGGATTGATTCATTATGAAAAATACGGCGTTATCTCTTTAACAGAAGAAGGGGAAAGAATGGCGAATTACATCTGGATTCGTCATCAAATCATCTATTTCTTCTTCCATCACCTTCTTAAAATTCCGCATTATCAATCCAAATTGATTGCTTGTCAATCTGAACATGCTGTTACTGGGCTCGCATTTTCCAGACTGTTGCACTACATTCATGAACATCATTCAAAAGAACTTGATCAATACATACAAGATAGGAAAATAAATCCTGTTTACCTTCAATACTATCTTGATGACTGTTCAGATAAAGAATCTGAATAGTTTTTTCATTTTTTCACCATTTTGTAACTATTTTTTAAACTTTTGTTGTTTAGCTTGCCTATTTCCGGTATAATAGTTATATAAAACTCTATGCAAGGAGGTAGAGATGGCTTTACAAGAATATATCGTGAGCATAACAACTCAAAAAGTAGCGCAAAAAATGTCTTTTTTGGGTCTGTCAAATTAAGTGTGTAAACAACATTTAACGCATATCTAATCTTTCTTTAAAGATAATAGAAAATTGAGAGATTGTCAAAGGCCAGTTTGGA
>CAZOYI010000107.1:0-3007 GCA_964583965.1 uncultured Caldisericota bacterium | reverse complement strand
ATCCGAAATTGATGTTTTATCCTTGTCAAACAATTCTGTGAAAGTATCCTTAATGCATCCACATGCCAATCATACATATCAGCCAATTGACTATACGGAATCTCCCACATAAAATGAGCTTTCATGATACTGATTTCGAATTTATCACAGATGCCTTCACTCACCAACATGTTTATTTTTTCATCTATGATATCAAACTCTAAAGAAGTCTCAACATCATCATCAAAAACCATTTCATCAATCCAATCTGTTGGCAAATCTGGTCTTTGAGGAAACGCTTTTCGAACTTCACAACGCATATATGCAATAAATTTAGCTATCACAACATCAGGTATGTCATCTTCTTTTATCTTTTTGACTCCTGCATATAATCCCACTATGCAGGTGTTGTATACGTCCTGTGCCTCGACTCGTCGCAAATGTGGCAGTTGTTTTATACATTTCCAAACTAGATAATTTACCAATTTATCAACCCGTATCAAAATTTGACCAAACGTTTCTACTGATAAATCGGTTTGATACTGCAAACAGAGTGATTTCAACACTTCCTTGCCCATTTGATCAACGTCCATAATTTTCTCTTTCAAAATTAACCACCACGGTGTATAGCACGCATTCGTTTCAACAAGTCAATATACTGTTCTGCGTCATGATTTTTTACAGGCACAGGATCTTCTCTCTTGATAGGAATGCCGGTATCCACCCACCACAATTTCTCTTCTGCTCCAGGTTGTTTCTTTACTTTATCCATCAATTGATTCATGACTTCAATATCAGGTGGACTTATACATTCTTTCACTGCCTGTGTAACAGAACCTGAAACTGCATCACTGATATCTTTGCTTCCCATCAATACAATTTCTCTCAAATTACCGTCTTCCAACATCTCCACTTCCAAGACCTCATTTGGATGATCCACCATATTTTTATCTGGATCATCTTCTAGATTTTTCAATTCAAAATGCAAAAATGGGTGCCACGGAGTAGACCAACGACCTTCTTCTGCCAACACACTAAAATCCCTGTAATCTTGTGGGTTTTTATCCATAGAAAGGTAATCACAAGCTATTCCAGCACGTTCCAATATCTGTTTTGTATCTTCCGTTCCCACCCTCAAGTCAAACGTACACTTTTGAATGTTAAATCGATAAATTTCCTTCAAATCTAAAATCAACTTGCGAATTTTATGTAAAGGAATCCTGTCTCCAGCGTGTGCTTTGATTCTCATAGCAAAATCTGTATACACTACTGGAACTCGTTCCGTTCTAAAAGTACCATCCACATTCTCTATATTTTTCTTAGTCCATCCTGTAATACACGACATTGCCAAACCACTAGCATCTCCATTACCAGAATATGCATAGTCCTGATGAATAAACCTTGGGATGTGTTTAGGTACTTTGATTCGAGACAAATCCAAAAAATTCATTAAATCTACATCATCATTCAAACCAACTGCCACAGTCATTGTTTTAACTGGATTTGGATCCTCAGTAAAACATCTCCTTAGGATTGATTCTGAAGGGAATAACTTTGATGTTCTAACTTGAGAAACAGAAATACCAGCAATATCTCTGAGACTATTGTGTACAAAAACACCGGCAGATAATGCGAAATTATTATATTTCTCTACAGAAATATCAAAAACATCTTCAAACCCAATCAATTTAATATAAGCTATTTTATGATTTTTTACTTTTCTTTTACAATGTACACTGTGTCCTCCTATTTGTGATATTGTTCCTTCAATTTCTTCTCCGCAATACTGACATTGGATCCTACGAATTTCTTGTGAACCAAATCCATAAGATTTACCAATTTCTGAAGCTACATTTATATGCTTTTTTGATTTATTGTATTTTGTCAAATGTTTAGAAGACCTTTCTTTATGTACCTTAACCCATTCAGGTGGAATATCTTCTTGAAACAATTTTTTTCTTGTTTCTGCTCCTCTTAAAATTGCTTCCAGGGGAGCCAACCCATAACTAAAATTACCTTTCGCCTCTTCTTCTTTTCTTCGTTTTTCTTTTGTCTGTCTAGCCTTTTCTTTAATCTCTGGAAGTTTAAGAAAATACTCCTCAGAAGTTCTCCAAATTTTGAGCTTTTTTTGATTTTTTGCAATAGTTTCTTTTGAAGGTTTATGTCCTTTTTGAAATCCACAATTTTTTGCTATTGTAGTATGTAAAATCATGTGATCTTTTTGAGTCATAATTTGTAAATTTTCTGGAGAATTGTCCAACTTATTTATATTTTTATGATGAACTATAAAACCTCTCTTTACAACCCCAGTAACCATTTTGTGAACCACACGAAATTTTCCTGTTTTAGGATTATAAACTAACCTGTATCCTTCAAAAGTTTTATTGGTGGAAATTTTTTGATCAAAAGGCATAATGCTTTCACCAATTTCCAACCTTTCAGCGTTTTTATATGTTCCATTTCTCAACATTACTGGATGGTGACCAGTGCACTTGAAACTCTCACCATTATCTAAACCCACTTCAAACACAGGCACATTTTTACCAGAACATCTAGCGTCATAACCTAAACCAGGAACCACTTCTCCTTCAGGAGTTATAGAATAAACCCAAAATTTTTCTTTTCCTACTAAATCCTTAATGGGTACTTCCGTACCGTCTAATAAAGGTATTAATGTATCTCCTCCTAAACAACAAACTAAATCTTTTTGAAAAGGTTCTAAGAAATCCACAGGAACTTCAATGATTTGAAATCCCTTAGCTTGATAGAATTTGGCCTCTTCATCATCTTTACATATAACTGGTGGATTAAATGCATCCCCAACCGAAACTTTGAATTTCACCTTACTGAAATCAGTCGCAGGTTTAGCTTCCCAAATTGGAATATCAACAACAGCAATATTAGGAGAATTCTTATATTTGGCGATAAATGTATTTAAGAAGGACAATCGTTCTTGTTTTGAAGCCACTAAAAAGAATCTTCCTATGGTTTCTCCTCGTTTAACAAACCGAGAATCTAATCGTCGTCT
>CAZOYI010000106.1:0-7724 GCA_964583965.1 uncultured Caldisericota bacterium | reverse complement strand
AGAAGACTTTCATGTGTGGAAACAAATTGATATCGTTTCAATACTTCATTTTGTTTTTGCCATTTCCCTTTTTGAATGTGGAGAAAAGGAAACCATTTTTTAAGTTTTGATGGGATCGTGTCAATTCCATTCTCTAGATGTATGTATGTACGGGTGTTCTTGCTTTGAAACACAAAATCTAAGTCTTCAGAATAGCGGATATTCTCATATACAATCCGCAGGGCAGTGCCTCCCTGAAACACGCCCTCATGAAAGAAATCTGCTTCTGCAAGAAGGAATAGTACACATTTCTGTAGTTCTTCTCGAAGAACATTTTCTAACGAAGTGTGCATTAACAGACTCTTGTTTTTAAAATTTTGTAAGGTTAATTCGTAATTAGCCATAAGAAAATATTAACATAAATGTTAATAAATACAAGTAGTACGATTCCCCACCAAATCGACTAAATCATCTACTATGCAGAATATTGTAGATTTATTACAGACTGATATTGCAAAATGCATCTTCGCATTCTACTCTATATGGAAATCGTTCGATTGTAAAGAAAATGACCAAGCCATATTGATCTTTTATCGGAGAGTGATGGTATGAAACTAACAGTTTGTGGAGCTAATTGTAGTAGTTGTCCGGAGCTAAAACAATGCGGGAAATCGTGCAATGAGCATGAAGGAAAACCTTTTTACATCCAATATGAAGAAGAGGAAGTATGCCCCATCTATCAATGCGCTGTTTTGAGAAATGGATATCAGAATTGTGGTGAATGTCCAGATCTTCCTTGCGAGATCTATTACGATTGGCGAGATCCCGATGTAAGCGAAGAAGACCATGCCAAGGATATTCAAAAAAGGACTATGCGTTTAAAAAAATCATCATGATTCCTTCGCCCCAATAAATTTAGACTTTTTGAGGTTGCAATAAAAATCGATAGTCCATGGTTTCAGCGACTCTAGATTGATATAATGAAGATATATATCTTTTTTATTTAAAGTGAGCTTGTGCGTTTGTATCTATCTAGAGGAGTTTATCATGAGGAGAATTGCTTTAGTCATCGCAGCGAAAAAATTCATTCACCAACTAATAGTTTTCATTATTGCCAGCTTATTCCTTCTTCCTAGTTTTACTGTTTTTTCAATTGAACCAGCTCCTAGCGATCCGCAAGAAGATAAAATCATCCATATCATACGAAGTGTCATGACTGATTTTGGGTGGGAAAAGAGTTGTACTTGGACTCATCACTATACAAATCATTCTCCAAAATACTATAGTCCAGAAATAACGGGTCCTCAAGCCGTACTTCAAAAAGTGAATGACAAATATGTACCAGCACCCAATGTGGCTAGTTATGGTATTGATATTGTGCCTCCTACGGCGAATGATGTACTTCCTATGCGGTATACCCCTATCCGAATTATTGCTTATCGTACTGTTGACCAAGCTACCAAAGAATTCGAAGAAGAACTTTCTACTGCTAATACGTTGTATAAAGGTCGTAGTAATCCCATTGTAGATTTCCACGGGATGAAAGCTGTTTATGTACAAGAAATGATATTTGAATGGAGAATGGATCGATTCATTTTTTCATCACTCGATTATTATATGGGCACAAAACGAATATCTGAAAAAGAAATTGCCGAAGTACTTTATCAGGAAGTAGTGAAAAGCGGATTAGCAAAAGGTGGTGATGCTTCAAAAGAAGAAGAACCTCCTCCCGACGATCCACCTCTTGAGGAACCACCTTCTTTAGAAGAAGCTGTATTTACTGTTCAGTGGGAGCAAAATCCATCTACTTCCAAACCATTTGAAGGTGTTGTATTGGATGGGGTTAGCACTATCTCTTTACAGCTTCAAATGCAGAACGTTGCTTCTGAAGACCGATTACAGTTGACGTCAAAACCAAAATATGGTGTGTTGTCTGGAGATGCTCTTTCTTCCAATGGTTCTGTGGATGTTTCTCAACCTACTATTACTTTCACCTATACACCCAGAGAATACTTGCCAACTTCTGCCTTTGATACGCAAAACCCAATGATTCCAACCCATTTTGCTACCGATATGATTGGTTTTACGTTTACTCCTTTTGAAGATTCTGAAGGATCCAGTGACGATAATAAACCTAAAAGGAAAGTACAAACTCCTTCTGTTCAACTTTCACTGTATCGACCACCCGTCATGCTTGTGCATGGTTTTACGGGGGATCAAACCACGTGGGCTATGCTTGCAGAACAACTACGTACACAGCACGTAGATGTGCATATCGGTTCGTATTATGCTCTTGATCATTCTATTCAAGCGCAAGCAAGAGAACTTCGAGGTAATATTCAATTTAAAAAAGATCAATATGCCCAACAGCATATTCGATTGTCTCGTGTGGATATCATTGCTCATAGTATGGGAGGATTATTGTCCCGTTTTTATACCAACAATGCCTCGTATTATCAAAAGGATGTTCGCAAGCTTCTGATGGTGGGAACACCTAACCACGGTTGTAGCTGGACAGACTTACAATTGGGACGAGTGCAAAGCTATATGGGTGATAAGCACAAAATTGCTGCTCAGCAGCTTTACAGTCAAAGCCCTTTCATTCAAAATCTCAATTCAGGAGAATCCATAGGGAGTCATTTAGTTCCAGAAATAGAATATGGAAACATTTTTAGTTATTCTGCACTCCCTGGGTTTTTTAGTGGGGACATCGTTGTTTCCGCTGCTTCGGCATATCTCAATGGAGTTTCTACATATCAATTAATAGGTCACACTCATTCAAGCACATTTTCTTCAATTGCTACTTCCATAACACAAAGTCAGAAAGTTTTCTCCAAGCTTCAATATTGGCTTGAACATCCCATCAGGCGAACACCTCTCCGTAACGTTCATATCAAGCTTAGTCATGGAGAGGGTGAAGTGTACGTGAAACGTTTGGATGCTATCACTTCCCAGGGTATTCCTGAAACGCATGTGGATACCACCCAAAAACCTTTTCAATCTGCTTCCATACAATCGTTTGATTACGTTGGTACCCATAAAGGAAAAGCTATGGTGAGTTTACTCGTAAACGATATTCCCTGGGGATACATTCACCTGGATGCTAATACTGAATTACGCCTTGGATATATCTCTCCTCGTAGTGTAGAAATTAAACTTCTCCAAGGCAAAGCCCGTTTTACTTCCTTTTCTATGAATGGAAAAGGACACTTTTCCGTCAATGTCCAACATAAAAATGGAGACTGGCAAAACATCATTGGATTGGATACCGATTATGTGGTAGAGAAAAACCAGGACTCTATAAATGTCTTGTCTTTGCATGGTGATGTGATGATTAATACAGAAGTGACCAACCAAGAGGTTACAGGGCAACCTTTGTCATCCAAAAAAGGGTTTGAAGTTTCTTCTGAGGGAAAACTACATCCATATTCTCCCAATGAAAGTAGCTGGTGGAAAAACACCTTCTACGAATCGAATACAAAAGGATGGTCGAAACTCTATTTTACTGATTTGTGGATGAAAACAGTATCTCAGACGAAAGCTGTGTGGGCCTATGTAACAAAAGGACAATGGAATGAGATTCCATTCCAAAACATTTGGAACTTAAAACTAGGAGTTTCAGTTTTTATTCTTGCACTTTTTGCACTTCTGATTCTGTTTTTGACGACTGCTACCCGCAAAGCTCATCTTTTGATTTGGATACCTTTTTCCATTGTACTTGTGGGTACCTGGTATACCCTTTCCCAATATGGAATCTTGCCATTTATCTGAGAGTGCATAGTATAATAGATTTTCAAGAAACCTTTGACATTCCGTAGGAGGATGGATGCACTCATTAGAAATCTGTAGTGATGAAATTCATGGGTCAACAAACTGGATTGAAAGGACACCTTTTTGCCCTTATACTTGGTTCTGCTACTGCAGGACCGCTATATGGTGCTCTTCGATTTGCTCTTACAAGACTATGTATCGACATCCCAGGTATTATCTACATTGCATTCCTTTTTCGGAAAACAATGAAAAATACCGAAACTGATAACGTGCAAAGCAACTTAGAGAAAACTGATCCATAAAAACATAATGGATTAATATATTGAGATATAAAGCAAAAAAGCTAAGTGCTGACAGAGTGGCATGCAAAAGATACAAAGAACCAAAAGAGGTCATTGTGAGGTAAAACAAGTAGGTAACAAAAAAGTAGAAACTTATTCTCACTAAAATGTATACCCCTTTGATAGAACCTCTCCATGTAGCAAAAAGTAGGATGTTTGATGGATGCTTGTCATCATATTCATCCTCAAAAGATTACATTGATTTGTGTTAGGATTTAATCAAAATCTGTATATGTGTTGAAGTCTTTGTACCGGTTTTTATGTACTTTAGCGTTTCTTTTTTCTTTCGTAGCTTTGTAGCTTGCAAGCTCATAGTCTTCCAGTTCTTCTTCAAGCTCTTCGAAAAAATCAAATTTGGAAGAGGCTTTTTGCACAATTCTGTACATTTGCTTTTCTGATTTTTTCTCTAACTTTTCGAAATGGTGTTTTTCTTTTTTGATTTTTCCTAACTCTGCTTCTGCAGGAAATTCAAAATCGTGACCACGTTTGTACGATCGATACTTTTTGTCTACCATTGATTGTCGTTACCTTGCCATTTTTGTGTAATTTTTTCTTTATACATACTTTCTGTCTTGTTTTGTTAAGCATTCGATAGGTTCGAATGTTGTTATCTATCATACAGCCATAGAAAAATATTTCAATAGTATTGAGTTTTCTGCAATGCATTTCTTTGTATAAATGCTAGGTTGCCTTTTTCATTTCCAACCAATGTCATACTGGAAGGAAAAACAGAAGAAATACTCTACGAAGCCTGAAAAAAAGGAGTGAAAAGTAAAGATGTGCAGAATAATGTAAAATAAATGAAAAAGTGCTATGAATAACATACGACTATAGTATAATACTATACAATAGAACGTACTACATGTAAGGAATGTGTTCAATGCAACGAAAAATACGGTTATTTTTGCAACAATGGAAAACAAATCGATATAGAAAACCTCTCATATTGCAGGGTCCTAGACAAGTTGGGAAAACATATTCAATTCTGGAATTTGGAAGAGAGGAGTATGAAAACGTAGCATACTTCAATTTTGAAACAAATCCAGCAATCGGAGAAACTTTTTCTGAAAGTATTGAACCGTCTTACCTGATACCATTGCTTTCACGGGCGTGTAAACAAACGATCGTGAAAGAAAAAACATTGATTGTATTCGATGAAATACAGCTTTGTGAAAGAGCTTTAACTGCTTTGAAGTATTTTCAAGAACAAGCGAATGAATACCATATTGTTGCTTCTGGAAGTTTACTGGGAGTAGCTGTAAACAGAAAGCAGTATTCATTTCCTGTTGGAAAAGTGGATATGAAAACTATGTACCCAATGGATATGGAAGAGTTTTTAATGGCTCTTACAGAAAAAGATTTGGTTCACACAATACGAGAATGCTTCTCTTATGACCAACCTATGCCGACAATTCTTCACAAGCAATTGCTTCAGTACTATCAGTTGTATTTATTGGTTGGTGGAATGCCCGAGTGCGTGAAGCAATATATTGATACAAAGGACTTTATCCTTATTCGTAATACTCAAAATGTGATTCTGCAAGGCTATTTGGACGATATGAGTAAATACAATGTGGAGAATGAGATTAAGAAAACTAGACAAACCTATAGTAGTGTTACAGTCCAGCTTTCAAAAAAGAATACTCGATTTCAGTATAAATTGGTGAAAAAAGGAGGACGGGCTTCAGAATTTGAAAATGCCATTGAATGGCTTACTCTTGCAGGGATCGTAACACAAATTTTTAAAATAGAACAAGCCCGATTGCCACTAGAAAACTATAAAGATATTGATGCTTTTAAAATTTACATCAGTGATGTGGGTCTTTTGTGTGCAAAGAAAGATGTTGTACCAGAGAGTATTTTGTATAAATCGAATGTGCTGGATGATTTTAAAGGAGGAATGACAGAAAACTATGTTCTTTCGCAATTGAAAAGCAATGGCTATACTTGTTATTACTGGACATCTGGCAATCGAGCAGAGATTGATTTTGTTCTTCAAAAAGAGGGAAATGTAATTCCTATCGAAGTGAAAAGTACAGACAATCCTCAAGCGAAGAGTTTAAAAGTCTTTATGAATAGCTATGGACCGAAATATGCGATTAAGTTGTCAACGAAAAATTTTGGTTTTGAAAACAGTGTCAAAACGATTCCTTTGTATGCCGTCTTTTGTATTTGATTGATTTCTATTTAAAACAACTCGCAGAATAACCCAGAAATTTTTTTCTATTAAATTTGACACCGGTACGTTGTGTATTATACTAAAGTAAATATATTCACAAAGAAGGGTGCGAACCATGCGAACATTTCGAATCAAAGAACTGGCTGATTCGTTAAAGGTAAGTAGACGAACCATCCATTATTATTTAGCAAGAGGACTTTTGCCACCTTCTGAAGGGGCTGGTTTAGGTACTACATATTCCGATGAGCACTATTACCGTATATTACTGATTAAGAAATGGCAAAAGGCATTCTTACCACTGGAAGAGATACGCCAACGACTCCAAAAGCTAAATCTGGAAGAAGTTAAAATTTGTTTAGAAGAGGAAGAACCTTTTCTAATGAAAAAAACAATTTTAGAAAAGCCTCCTCAGGGAGTATGCTGGCAACGAATACCGTTGAATAAAGGATTGGAACTTCATTATAAAACTGATGATACACAAGCAGCCAAGCAGGCCGATGAAATCGTGTCCTGGTTTTTTCATCAAAAAAAGGAAGGGTAATATGAATCCATTTAGTTTGTCCTCTATTCTTGTTAAAGGCCAGCTTTTGCACAATCGTGCAGAAGTTCAGTTGATACAAAAGTATCAAAATCAATCGTCGGAAAATGTTGAATTTCATTTTACATTTCCCGTTCCTCACGATGCTCAAGTGTATCGTTTTACCATGAAAATGGGAGACAAAGTGGTCTACAGTGAAATCATGGAAACGGAAGATGCATACGAAGTGTATGATGAAAGTATTGCAAATGGTGACACTGCTGCCGTTGTAGAATCAATTGGGAAAGATATACTCGAATTGTCCGCGGGAAATATAGCCCCAGGTGAAACTGTTACAGTGGAAATTCATTATTTGCATGAATTATCTTGGGAGGACGAGGGTCAATCCTTGCGCTGGCTGATTCCCACTGTAATAGCACCACGATATTCTTCAGACCCTGGTCCAGAGGAGTATCGAAAGCAACCATACATCGCTCCAAATAACACAAAACTACAGATGGATTTGGATCTGTGTATGTTATCGCCCATTCATCAAATCTCTTCTCCTTCTCATCCCATATCGGTTTCTCTGCAATCAAAATTACCCTCTGACAATTCCAGTGACACTGCTTCAGAATGCCACAAAGCTCATATTGCTTTCTCGAAAACCAATGAAATTCCTGATAGTGATATTATACTCCAGGTATCTCTTATGGAGAGTGTTAACTTAGAAAGTGCTTCTATGCTTATTTCACCAGACAAGAAATTTTCTCTGATCCAAATCAAACCAGATATCATGCCCCAGACTGAAGAAGACAAAGAACGAATGTATGTATTCATTTTGGACCGTTCTGGTTCTATGGATGGAATCAAGTTAGAGCAAGCAAAAGTTTCATTAAAGCTTTGTCTTCGTCAGTTATCAGAAAAGGATCGGTTT
>CAZOYI010000105.1:0-5374 GCA_964583965.1 uncultured Caldisericota bacterium | reverse complement strand
TTTTTTATGTTTTCAGAATCTAAAAATAAATTACAAATGGACAAATCGGTTGTACCAGCCCCTAAATCAATCACTGCATGCAAACCAGCTTTTTTTCTTAGAGATATAAGGTATGATGCAAGGCTTGCAACTGCTTCTGGAACTGCAAAAACCTTACGGACTGACTTTTCAGGTCGATCTTCAAGAGCGCAAGCTGCCTTTAATGGGTTAAAATCCTTCCCACTTTTGTCCCATTCATTTTCGATTAGCTCTGCCCAAGCAAATATCTTTTCAAATACCGGTTTTAGGTTGCTGTTTTCAACATGATCAATAGGCATACATATATTAAAGGCGAAATCTAAATCGAGGGAGCGATACTCTGTAATATTTTTTATAGTTTTGCGAGCGCTACGAATAACATGGGCCAAAAATAGCGCAGTTATCGTCTCAGGATCTATTGCTGTTTTATTGTTGATTTTGAAGTGATCGTAATATTGTTCTTCGGTTGAGGGGTCCTTAAAGCTATTGTCATATTTTCCAGCCACAACCACCTTTAGCCTTTGGAGACCTGTGTCCCATTCTTTGTTCAGGAGCGCCCGCGCCGCTAAAACACCTAAGAGAAGTCGTCCTTTTTCATTTATACATCCAAGTGATGGAATACAATAGGATGGATAATGAGGCAGGTTGTGGTTAAAATTCAGCACTCTAAACGGACGTTTACCCAACTGCGAAAAGACGACCTTAGTAGCACTGGTACCAAAATCAAGACCTACTTGAATGTGAACTTTCTCTCTCTTTTTCCTTAAAAAAGGCGGGGATTTTTTTGTCGGCTTTATGCTTTCTTGTAATGAATTATAGTTGATCTCCTCACCGAAATCTGTTTCTCCTCCGTGCTCTGTTTCTCTTGGCGTTTTCTTTTTTCTAAATAACTTCCAAAATTCCCGCAGCAATTTCATCGTATTCAACCTGCAAAGCTCTTAGTTTATTGAAATCATTTTGTTTTTGGTCCAGTTCCATTTCTAATCTTTTGATGGTACCTTTTAGCATTCTAATATATCTTTCATCTTGTTTTTGGCCTAAAGCCTTCTCAAGTTGGTTTCTTTTTACATCTAAGTTTTTGCCATACGATTTACTAAGACTTTCGAGTCTTCTATTTACAAATGCATCGTTGTTTTTCTTTACCTGTTCGCGTATCCTATTTACTCGTTCAAGAAATATTTTCGAAGCTTCTTGGCACGCTTTTTCGGCGATAACTTTGTCAACGATGTATCCAGATTGATTAGAATCTGCACCTTTCTCAACCATTTCACCCAATATTTCCTCTGCAACATCGCTACTTCTGGGTTCATTTAAGTTATCATCTAATAAAACCGTTTCGAGGGTATTACCTCCTCGTGCTGCGCGTATTTTCAATTTATAAATAAAATAGAAATAATATCCTTTTGACAAATTGTCGGTTTCCAGAATAACGAAATGGACATTTGAATATAAACGTTCATCTTTCGAATAGTGTTTGACAATAGCTTGTGTTAATGGATGAAGTACATTAAGAAAATCGCATTTTGGATAATCAAAAGCAGTTTGGGCATCGAACGTAATTGGTACACCTTGATCGGTTGCACTCATGTAACGAATAAACTCTCCCGGCACACCATGCTTTGCCAAGAAACCTCTTAATTTGTCATCTGGATAAAATTCTCCAAGATTTGTTTCAGCATCGTATTCGAGACGACTCCGTGGGCAGTTGTTTTTTAGAAAGTCTATTACGAATCGACGCATTTGTTCTCCAGTAACGAACCTTCGCCGTTTCTTGATCATTTCGACTTCATTTTCAAAAAACAGATCCGTTCCAATAAATTGGGCTGAAGTTTTTTCTAATTCTTCAAGTCCCTGAAGGCGTTCTTCAATAGCTCTTGCCTTTACCTCCAACAATTCATCTTCTTCCTCTGGGGTTAATTTTTTGCTTAATATGTCTCGTTCAATAGTGCTTAATTCATCGCCTAAAATCATCTCAAGTTCACCGATTGATCTTTCAAAAATACCAATGCGTGTGTATAGTCTATCCAAAATTCTTTGTTCGATGGTCCCTTCGATCCAAAAGTTGTATATTCGGATCACCTTCGATTCCTGACCGATACGGTCCAAACGTCCGATCCGTTGCTCTACCTCCATTGGGTTCCAAGGCAAATCATAATTAAAAAGCGTGTCAGAGAATTGAAAATCCAAACCTTCGCTTCCAACTTTTGACGATAAAAGAATCTCAAAGCTGTTATCTTCTCTAAAGTTATCCACAATTCTCGTTCGGTCAAAAGGATGCACATCACCGCTGATTATATCGCATTTAAAGCCCTTTTCAGTTAGACGTCTCTTCAGATATCGAAGAGTGTCTTTAAAGAAGGCAAACACCATGATCTTCAGAGTCTTTTCTTGCATTCTTAAGCTTTGTAGTATGTTATTAAATTGCTCAAATTTTGAGTCAGGCTCCTCTTTCGGCCATTGTCTCAAGATATTTTTTAATCTATCTCTGGCCGTTTGAAGATCCAGATTTTGATAAGAAACATCATCAATACTTTCATCTGATAAATCCAAATCTTCGGGACGGTCGTTCTCGTTCAAGCCGATGTTTTCCTTGTAATATTCCACCATAGCAGGAATAGATGACGCCATTCGCCGTTGCGGTGTGTTCAGAATCCATTGTCGCAAAACTGGTGAAGCTGTTTTGAGTTCGCTCTCTGCACGAACAAAGTCGGTAACGGCATCGTAAAAGCGCTTTTCCAAATCTGTAAATTTTAGCCTAATTGGATAGGCTTTTCGGGTCGGGAAATTAGTCTGGACTTCACGCTTTCTCGTTCGTGTAAATATATGACCGAGCAAATTTAATTCGGAGAGATCTTTTTGAGCCTTTAACAGAATGCTCCTATCAATGTTTTTAAAATTTTCCGCAGAGCTTATTTCATTCAAACTATCGAAAACTTCACTGTAAATAGGATTCTCTATAATTCTGGGAGAAACAGTTGAATCTTCCAGTAACTCAACAGCTTTTCTGACATTGGGAGGTATTTGTCCCATACAAATTTGTGCTTTGATAATTGGTTCATTATCTTTGAAACGGCTGTCGGCTGTGTAAATGTCAGGAAACTCGTCCTCATCCAAAATATTCAAAAGGCTGAAGAGGTCTTGACTGCCGAGATGAATCGGAGTGGCTGTCAGAAAAAGCATTGCATCTGTAACGCTGCTCAATAAAAGACCAGCCATTCGCTGTTTACGACCGAAATTTCGCATCCAATGAGCTTCATCTGCTATTACCAAATCAAAATTTGGTGACAAAGCATCCAACCGATTTAGAACCGATTTTTGCCTCACGCTTTCATATGAAATGATTCCGTTGAGAAAAGTGTCATATGGTGAATCTTCATATTCATTCAGAAAACTAAGAAATTTTCCTGCATTTAAAATTTCAAATTCTTCTCCGAACCTTTTCTTTAATTCCAGCTGCCACTTAATCGTCAGATTGGCAGGACAAATAATAAGAATTCGCTGAACTGTTTGTCTTGCCATAAGCTCTGTCATAATTAACCCGGCTTCAATGGTCTTTCCTAAACCGACTTCGTCAGCAATTAACAGTCTGTTTTTTGGCGAATCTAGGAATTTGATAAGCGGCTTAAACTGGTAAGGGTAAAAACGAGTACGAGATGCATTGAAGGCGTATATGTTATTTCGAAGAGGGTGATCTCGGAGCAACCGCTGATAGGTAACAAGCCGCTGAAACTCTCGGTAGCCATCTATTTTACCGCTAATCAAACTATCGCAAGGTTTATCGGTAGGTACAAAAGGGCGAAGATCGGGTTCCGGCATTTTGGGTCGATTACCTGAACCGAAATTGACTCGATACCATTGAACCCCTGCGTGAAGCTCGCAAATCTCAACAACAACTCCTATTCGACTGGGATCACTAATACACTGTACTTCATCTCCGGGTTTGTATGTTGGTTCCTCAATATCATTCATAATAGTAAGTAGTGAGTTAACTTCCTCCATATTTCTATAAAGTCGATCTCATCATCATCTTATATGTTATCCAAAAACCTGCTGGCCTTCCCAAAACTTGTCACCAGAACATCTTTTTTGGCTCTGGTTGCCGCTACGTATAGCAGAGCTCTTTCATGAGTTTCGCTCTCCCTTTGAATCACAGAATCATTTGTTTTGGTCCATTCACCATCCAAGGGTACAATTCCATCGTTTACTCCGGCGATAATGACTCTATCAAATTCAAGTCCTTTAACCCGATGCATAGTTGCCAACCGGATTCCACTTTTCCTTCTATCTTCAGCTTCACTGCGTCGTACGAAATAGGTTTCTTTACCTTTGACTTTAAGTGCGCCTTCATATTGTTTTAAAAGATCATGAGTACGAGCAACCAAACAGACTTCACTGATAGAACCTCCCTCCTGTTCGACTTGATCGAGGTACTGTATAATAAAATCAATCTCGCTTTGGAACGATGCGGTTTGCTCAACTTTAGGCACAATCCCGTGGATAAGAGATTTGTATCCCTTCTGGTCATCCAGGCCCCCATCAAGATCATCAAAACTGACACCTTTCAACAAATTTACAGCCCAACATCTGTTTTCTTCTGTGGTTCGATAGTTTATTCTAAGCCTTTTCCCACGTCCACGGATATTGATGCCACATCGTCCTAAAACAACCTTATGACGGTAGATCCTTTGATGGGAATCACCGACAATAAAAAGGTCATTTTTACCCTCCGGAACCATCTGCCGGATGAGTCTGAAAGCCTGGGCACTCATATCCTGCGCTTCGTCAACAATTATAGCTTTATAAGGCAGGATATCACCCTTATTACGGATAAGGGCGCAGGCATCTCTCATCGCATCGTCAACTTCCCGAAGGTTGTTTTCATTTAACAGTACTCGGTATTCTTCAAACACTGGCCAGATGGATTTCCTGAATTGCCGACTTAACCGCACCCCTCTACCAACCCTGGAGGCATTCAAGTATTCAGTGAATGATGATATCGTCAATGGCTGGATAACCCTTTCCCACTCCTCTCTGTAGAAGCTATCATCCAGTCCCAACTCGCTTGGTGCAAGGGTTAGCGCCTTTTCCCATAATGGTTTGGTTCGTTTGCCGTAATCAATATCATAGATGTACTCGTTTTTGCGTAAGAAACCTGATACCCAGCGGTCCAGGTTCACAACCTCGATACGACGCATCAGTTTGTCAGAGCATATTTTTGAAAGGTTTTCTTTAATATCGGCGGCAAGATTACGGGTAAAGGTGGTGAAAAGGATTTTGTCATGCTCATCTTTAAATACATTTTCAATTAACCATTTTGCTCTGTGGATAGCCACAACCGTCTTGCCGGTTCCGGCTC
>CAZOYI010000104.1:0-34135 GCA_964583965.1 uncultured Caldisericota bacterium | reverse complement strand
CCCTTGCAAAATTCTAAGTTAAGTATAAACTTGACTGCATAGAAGTCAATTAAACGCGTATACCATACAAAGGGGTTTTTATTTTGATAAGTGTTTGGATTGCCTTTCTGATGAGTGTTGTGGGTTTTTTTATTGTACTGCATTTCGTTCAATCCATTTTATGTTATTCAGCAGAAAAACCGATTCTGGAAATTGGTCTCATTATTCGGCGGGGTGCTTTTGCATATCTCCGTCGTCAGTACAAAATTCTAACTCCTTTTGTAATAGGATTCACCATCCTTATTCTATTCCTATTCTCGTTTGAATTTGCCATTATGTTTCTGACAGGATCATTTTTTTCAATCGCAAGTGGATTCATTGGAATGAGTGTCTCAACAATTGCAAACTACAAAACCACTGCTGCTGCAAAAAAGAATATCCAATCTGCTCTGCATATTTCTTTTACGGGTGGCTCCATCATGGGAATAACCACATGTAGCTTTGGTATTTTAGGTCTATCACTTAGTTTTCTACTCGCCCAACATTATACCCGACTTACACCCATTGATATTCTCTTAGGATATTCCCTGGGAGCTTCTTTGGTAGCACTTTTTGCACGTATTGGAGGAGGTATCTTCACAAAAGCTGCCGATATTGGCGCAGATATCGTCGGAAAAACCGAAGCCAATATCCCCGAGGACGACCCTCGTAATCCAGCGGTAATTGCAGACAATGTGGGAGATAATGTAGGAGATGTGGCAGGAATGGGGGCTGATCTTTTTGAGTCCTATATTGGTGCAACATATGGATGTTTTGCATTGATCGCATTATTCCATCAAGGTAGTGCGGAGTATATTTCTTTTATTTTTACTCTTCTATCGATTGGTTTCTTTAGTTCTATTGTGGTTATTTTTGTAGCGAGACAGATTTCCATGAAAGACAATATAAACCCCAATTTTATCATTAAGAATATTGGTGTATTTTCTTCATTATTAGCCATTGCCCTTACTTTTTTTGCAAGTTATTTTCTACTACAGAATTTGTTTTTCTTCTATGCAGTCACCGTAGGAATTCTCTGTGGTTCCATTATTGGCTTCATTACTGATTATTACACTGCGTCTAAGCCTATCCGTATGATTGCCCATGCTTCAGAATCAGGAACAGCCAGCAACATTTTGAGTGGTTTTAGTTATGGAATGCAAAGCACTTTTCTAACCATAGTAACCATTGTAGTTGCAATCTTCATTTCATATTCACTCATGAATGTATTTGGAATTGCTCTTGCAGGCCTGGGCATGCTCATCACAATTGCTGCTACCATTTCAGTAGATGCCTACGGTCCAATATCAGACAATGCTGGAGGAATCGCTGAAATGACTCACCAGCCCGAATACGTTCGCAAAAGTACTGACCAACTAGACTCCATCGGCAATACCACTGCTGCCATTGGCAAAGGATTTTCCATTGGTTCAGCAGCACTTACAGCACTAACACTGTTCAACATCTTTACTCACTTGAACTCTATTCAATCGCTGCACATATCTTTTGCTTTGGACAATCCTCAAGTTATCATTGGTCTTTTCGTAGGAGGAATGCTTCCCTTTCTTTTTTCAGCTCTTACCATAAATTCAGTCACACAAGCAGCTACACCTATGATTGAGGAAGTACGCAGGCAATTCAAAGAGAAACCTGGACTGCTTAAGGGGTTATCTGAGCCCGATTATGAGAAATGTATTGACATATCTACCAAAGGAGCCATCAAGGGAATGATTATTCCTTCCTTGCTTGGTGTTGTGTTTCCTTTTATCCTTTATGTGACCATTGGGATTGAATCTGTAATTGGTCTACTCGCAGGAGTACTTATTTGTGGAGTTACCATGGCAATTTTTATGTCCAACAGTGGTGGTGCTTGGGACAATGCAAAAAAATTTATTGAAGCAGGGCATCATGGAGGAAAAGGTTCTATGGCTCATATCGCTTCAATAACCGGTGATACTGTAGGAGATCCTCTTAAAGATACAGCAGGTCCCTCATTAAATATTTTGATTAAACTTATATCCATTGTTACATTGACTTTTATTCCGCTTTTTTTGTAATTTCTCAAAGGAGATCATATGAAACGAATTGGTGTTTTTACGTCTGGTCGTGATGCTCCTGGAACAAATGCTGTTCTACGAGCAATTGGAAGAACTTCCTTTGAACACTCCTACGAAGTTATTGCATTCCGCAATGGCATAAAAGGAGTAATAGAAAACGACTCATTCCTTTTAGACAGAACCTATCTATCTGGCATTCTACCCATTGGCGGTACGAAACTTGGTACTTCTATCAGTGAATCGTATATCGATAATCACAACACCATTAATCAGGTCAAAAAGGTTCAAGAAAAACTCTCAATTACTTGCTTTATTGGAATTGGTTCGTTCACCACAATGAAGCTATGTGCATTTATGAAAGCATCCGATATTCCCATTATTGGAATTCCAGCAACCATCGATAACAATATTCCTGGCACGGATTATAGTGTGGGATTTCAGACTGCAGTAAACTACGTTTCCGAATCGCTGGATCGACTACACTCCACTGCCAGCTCTCATCATCGTGTATTCTTAGTGGAAGTAATGGGCGGTCAGTGTGGTTGGATAGCACTTTATGGAGGACTCACTGGAGGAGCTGACTTAATCATTATTCCAGAAAAAGCATATTCATTGCAAGAGCTAATTGCTCATATTCGTAAACGCGAAGGAGAGGGTAAGAATTTCTCCATTGTTGTTCTTGCTGACACAGCCCAGCTTCCCCTTGATATCACAGAAAAAGATAAAGAAACAATTGTAGATCACATAGGTCTTTTACGATTCTTGTCCCACGAGATCAGCAAAGACACCAATATGGAAACGCGGCAATTGATCCTTGGTCATTTACAACGCGGTGGATCCCCCTTAGCTAGCGACAGACTGCTAGGCACGCTTTTAGGAAACGCAAGCGTGGAATGCATTCGAAGAGGTCAAACAGGAGTATTAGTAGGTCAGAAAAATGGACAGATCGAATATACAAATATTGAACTTATCAAGAATAAGAGACCAGTCGATTTACGGCTTTTAAATATTGCGAAGATTTTTTACTAATAAAGGAGAAATTCATGGAAACAAAAGCAACCCGATTTGGTTATTCCGAAGCTTTGTTAAAACTTGGAGAAACAGACCCATCTGTAGTTGTCTTAGATGCTGACTTATCAAAGTCTACTACCACCAATACATTCCATCAGAAATTTCCGAATCGAGCTTACAACATAGGAATTGCAGAGCAAAACATGCTAGGGATTGCTGCTGGGCTATCGATTGCTGGTAAAATTCCCTATGTATCTACGTATGGCGTGTTTGTTTCTGGAAGAGCCTATGATCAGATTCGAACAACAATTTGCTATACCAATCTCAATGTGAAAATTGGCGGAGCACACGGTGGAATATCGGTTGGACCAGATGGAGCTACTCACCAGGCATTGGAAGAAATTGCTCTCATGCGAAGCCTTCCCAATATGAGCGTTATTGTACCTTGTGATTACCATGAAACATATAAGGCCACATTGGCATCTGCTTCCATTCCTGGGCCAGTATACATTCGTTTTGGACGGGAAGCAATTCCTATTATCACTTCGCCCCAGACTCCTTTTGAATTTGGAAAGGGAGTTTTATTGAAGGAAGGAAAGGATGTAGCCATTGTCGCATGTGGTTCCATGGTATATGAATCTCTTGTTGCTGCTGAAGAGCTCGAAAAAGAAGGAATTCACGCACGTGTCATTAATATTCATACTGTAAAACCTATTGATAAAGAGATTTTGATTCAAGCTGCCAGTCAAACTGGTGCCATTGTCACAGCAGAAGAACACCAAATTATGGCTGGTTTTGGATCTGCTGTTGCAGAAGTAGTCGTTCAGCACCATTCTGTGCCCATGGAAATGGTTGGAATTGAAGATACATTTGGTGAAAGCGGCACCCCTGATGAATTAATGAAAGCTTATGGACTTACTCATGATGCGATTATAAGCAAAGTAAAAAAAGTTATTCGGCGTAAATAAGATTCAGCATGTCGGCTCAAGAACGCATTGATTTTTTAAAAGAAGTCATTAAAAAACAAGACTACTATTATTATGTTCTAGATCAACCTCAAATGACTGATGCTGATTATGACTCTCTTTTTCAAGAGTTACTTCGTTTGGAACAAGAAAATCCACATCTTCGCACTTCGGATTCTCCAACTCAACGTGTTGGGCATGAGTCCCTGCAATCATTTCCACCCTTTTCTCATCCTAGCAAAATGTATAGCCTAGACAATGCTTTTACAGATGAAGATATTCAGAATTGGATCCAAAGATTGTCCCGCATCACAGATATTTCTAAGTGTACATTTGTTGGAGAACCAAAATTGGATGGTTTGTCTATAGAAATCCTGTATGAAAAAGGTGAATTCGTCTCTGCTGGTACTCGAGGTGACGGAACTATCGGAGAAGATGTATCACAAAACGTCAAAACGATTCGGTCTATCCCTCTATCTGTTCATCCTTTTGCAAAACTCCATTCCGTAGAGGTTCTCCCTTCTTTCCGAGTCCGTGGTGAAATCATCATGAAAGAAGAAGATTTTCTTCGTTTAAATCAGGAGCGTGAGAAGCAAGGAGAACCACTCTTTGCCAACCCTCGCAATGCAGCTGCTGGATCTCTTCGACAGCTTGATTCTTCTATTACTCATCAGCGAAAACTCACTGCATTTTTCTATTTCATGACTGATTTTAGAGAATCAACGGGAATTCCACTGCAGTATCATACAGATATACTCTCCTACTTGCACAGCCTTGGCTTTCCAGTGAATCCTGAAATTCAGACTCTACGTACTATTAATGAACTCTTTGCTTACCAGCAGTCTATCCTTGCCAAAAGAGCTCTTCTTCCCTACGAAATTGACGGAGCGGTATACAAAATCAACGATCGCCATCTGTGGGCAACGCTGGGTACAACATCCAGAGCTCCTCGCTGGGCTATTGCTTACAAATTTCAAGCCGTTAATGCCACTACTATTCTAAAAGACATCCGCATTTCGGTTGGTCGATCAGGAATTCTAACTCCTGTCGCAGTTTTAGATCCTGTCTCCATTGGAGGTGTTACTGTTTCAAGCGCCACCCTCCATAACGAAGGAGAAATTCAGCGAAAAGATATCCGTATTGGAGATACTGTTGTTGTCCAAAGAGCAGGAGATGTCATCCCTGAGGTAATGCGAGTCGAATTATCAAAAAGACCTTCCGATGCAGAAGTTTTTCAGATGCCTGCCTATTGCCCTGTTTGCCATACAGAAGTCCTTAAAAATCCCCAGGAAGCATATATTCGATGTGTGAACCTCGAATGTCCGGCACGAATAGAAGAAAGTTTTGCCTATTTTGTTTCCAAAAATGGGTTGGACATTGAAGGTCTTGGGAAAAAGCTCATCCAAAAATTGTTACATGAAAAAATTATACAATCCATACCGGATCTTTTTCTGATTCAAGATGAAGATTTAATACAATTAGAAGGCTTTCAGGAAAAACTTGCACACAAAGTTGTTCAATCAATCCAAGAAGCAAAAAAACGTCCTTTATGGCGTTTTATTGCTGCCATTGGCATTGAAGGAGTTGGGGAAAACACAGCTAAACTACTCTGCAAACGATATGATACGGTGCATGCTCTTTTAGAAGCTACTTTTGACGATCTTTGTCAAATTCAAGGTATAGGAACTGAAACCGCAACGAACATACTACACTATATTCATCACCCAAAAAATATTGCCATGATACGTAGATGCAAGGGTTTAGGATGTAGTTTTACTAACGACTTACACACCATACAAGACACTTCATTGCCTTTAAGTGGAAAATCATTTGTTATAACGGGAACACTCTCCATTTCTAGAGATGAAATGAAAAAGCAAATTGAAAAACTCGGAGGTTCTGTAAAGAACTCAATATCAAAAAATACAGATTATCTTCTATATGGAGCTAACCCAGGATCAAAATATGAGAAGGCCCGTGAATTGAGAGTTCCATCCATTACAGAAAAAGAATTTGAGGAGTTAGTTAACTAGCCTACAATTTTTACATCGATAAGTATGTCTTTCCAATAAAACAAAAAAAACCCTCTAAACAGAGGGCTTTTTTTGTTTCTAGTAAGGAATGAGCTTTATTGTTTTGGGTAGATCAAAGTAATCGTTTGCGTTACTCCATCCCATCTAACTTCTGCACCGAAGGTTTCAGCACAGAATCGCAAGGGAACCATCGTTCTTCCATTGATAATGGTAGGTGGTGCATCTAAAATCATTGGCTCACCATTCACCATAGCGGTACTTCTGCCAATCCACAGTTCGATGGTCTTGCCAAAGAAAATGAGGGTAATCTTCTGCTCTGCTCCATCCCATCCGATCTCAGCACCGAAAGTTTCTGAGACGAATCGCAAGGGAACCATCGTTCTTCCATTGATAATGGTAGGTGGTGCATCAAGTTGAACAAGTAGTCCATTGACTTCTGCCTGCTTGTTTCCTATGCGAAGGATGACAATTTTCTTATTGGGGTATACGATATGTAACTCAATAACATTCTCGTTTCCGATTTTGTCAACAGCTTTGATCACGAAAGTATTTACATCTTTTTCAAGAGTTACTTCGTAAGCAAACTGACCACTCTTACCTAGTTCAATTTTCTTATCATCAATGGTTACGACCACGTCTTCCTCATCACATTGACCAATGATGTAGAAACGTTCTTCAGAAGTAATGGTGTAGTCTGGTGTTGTAATAATCAGGTTGGGCGGTTTGGTGTCTAGATATATTTCTAGAGTTTCCTCGCCTTTGTTGCCCACGTCATCTTCAGTTTCCACTAAAATCTCGTTTTTACCCTCTTCTAGTTCTATAAAGAATTCGAAGTATCCATCGGCATCAAGTTCTGCTTCTTCGTCGTTGATAAAGACAAAAGCAGTCGGTTCTGTTTTTCCTTTAAGAGTAAATTCTTTTTCTTTGGTATAAAGCTTTTCATCCAATTCAATGAACTCGGACAGATCCCATTCAATCACAGGAGGTTCTTCGTCGACGACAGTAATCAAAACGGGTAAAAGAACTTGTCCTCCGTTGGTTTCAAAAATTACTCTTCCAGAATAATCACCTCGGTCTAAATTCCAAGTATTAATGGTTAGAAGAGCTTTTTTTGTATCGTCATCAACTTCTTCGATATCGATAGATAGCCAGTCCTGGTCTACGGTTACAGTTCCTTCGAGTCCTTTAAGCCCAGTGTTTTCTAGTGCAAGTTCAACTTCTGTAATCGTATTTCTTTCTACTTTATCCATAACGATGCGTTCTGGATCAATTGTTAACTCGGGTGCTAGTGATTCAAAACAGTATATCTCAGTTTCTCCAGTAAATATCAGTCTCCTATTATATATCGCAACATGCTTAATTCTATCATTAATTGATTCTTTCCATACTTGTTTTCCTCTGCGCGAAGCATCAAATACAGCTAGGGAAGTTTCTTCAAATTGCCCCTTATTGTCTACATCCCAACCAGCTGCTACAACATAGTATTTTGTTACTGCTAAGGCAGAACCATATATCATATCGCCAACACTTTTGGACCATTTTTTAGTCCCGTCGTCTTTATCTATAGCATAAATTTTACCTTCACGGCTTTGGATAAATACACTGTCCTCATTACAAACAGGTACATTCCACCATGTTAATGCTCCGTTTTCACTATATTCCCACTCTTCAAAACCAGAATCTAAATCGTGAGCTGTCACAACAAGTGCTGCAGCATTTGTAGAAACATCATATCTAGTTCTTGCAAAATAGACATATTCTCCATCACTACAAATTCCTGTGCCTAAACGACCCATTGAATCTGTCATATCCCATACAATATCACCGGAGTCTACATCAAGACAATATAATCTAGCTGGATCTAAAAAGTAAATGCTTCCTTTATTTGAATCTAGACCAAAATTACTTGTAGCAGCATACACGTAATCTTCTACGATAACACAAGGAGCATCCCATTCTAAATACCAAGCTCCCTCAATATCGGATTCCCATGCCACGTCACCTGTTTCTGCATCTATTTTAATAACACGAGAGTCATCGCCAGCTTTATCATAATCACTGCCAGTATCACTAACATCTACTACAAATATAACCTTGAAATAAATGGCTCCATCGCTTACCGATAGGGGACAAGACACTGCCCCTTCTACCGAAGAAGTCCAATCAATTTCTCCATCTTCTAGGGTTAATGCCGAAACATATGTTGTACTTCCCCCACCTTTTTGTGAATAACCACCCGATGCGGCAACGATGATATATCCAAGTCCATCATCAATAACTGGAGCACCAAAAGCAAGCCGTCCATCAACTTCAGTTCTCCATATTTCTTCGCCAGATTCAAGTTCTACAGCAACTACTTCAGATGAGGATCCTCTAACATCTGAATTAAACTGCGTAAAAAGAATGCCATCATATACAACAGACCCATCCCCCAGCATTTGATGACTACCGGCATCGCTATCCCAAGGCCAATCAGGAGATTCTTCAAATTCTTCTCCGAGTTTTGTATGAGACATACCAGACATTTTACCGTCATAATAAGCTGTAAGCCATGGATCATTTCCGGTAGAATCAGTTGGATTTGGATTCATACCAGAAGATGCATTAACGGAAAGAAGTAGCGCGAAACATAATAATAATGCTATCATCAAGCTTGTAAATCGTTTCATGGTCCCCTCCTGTCGAATTAATTGGATTTTTTTTCGGAGTCTTTGTTCTTTGCATTATCACTTTCAGGTAAAGCCTTAATGGTTTGCTTAGCATGCATCATGCTTTTTCCTTCGAAAACTGCATTCTCTTCAATAATAAGCTTATCAGCTGATATTTCTCCTACAACTTTGCCTGTGTCATGTATCTCTAGTTTTTCAGAACAAACAATGTTTCCTTCAACTTCGCCCATCACGGTGAGATTGGTTACCTCAATATTGGCTTCAACCAGAGAACCCTCACCAATAATGACATCTGCTTCGCCTTTGATGAGTCCTTTTATTTTTCCATCAATCCGAACATTTCCTTCGACAAAGAAACTTCCCTCAATGAAAGTGCCTTTGCCTAAGAAAGAAGTGGAAGAAGATCGGCTAATCTTTTGATCAGATTTGGATCCAAATGCCATATATCACCTACCTATTATGGTTCTACAGCTAGATTGTTGACTAGTAATTGATACCCCATAAAGCTTTCTGGAGCACTGGGGTGCAGTCCAACTTTCGCTATTACTTGTCCTTTTTCAACGCTATCGCCTACATTAATTTGAAGGTCGTAGCAGAAAATATATCGGGAAAGAGTGGTATGCAAGTCTTCACTCTTATGGGTAATTTCAATAACATATGCGGAGGGAGAAATTTCTTCAATTTTCGTTACTTCTCCACCTGCAGTTGCTTTAATGTAGGTCCCGTAAGGAGCTAAAATTTCAACACTAGGAGTCGATGTATATTTCCCAGATCGGATTGGATAGCCATTAATTGGCAGACCTGTGGGTGTGATGCGTAGATTGTCTTGAATCGCCTCTTGCCGGAGTTGAGAAATCTCCAGTTGATCAGAATGATCTTCTATGATTGGATAGGAATCAGCTATGGTAGAAGCTGGTTGAGCTTTCGATTGGCTATGACGTACGGTATACAAAAAGTCTGAGAACTCTTTGCTTGAATATGGGAGTTTTAAAGAATTACATGCATCTTGTTCGGTTGAAGAAGCTTTGGACAGGAAAGTATCTGAAATATTAATAAAAGCTTCCGTCTTAATGAGAGATTTTTTTACCTTGATCTCTCTAGATAAATCTTTGTCATCTGCATCCATGATGATTTGAAATCGTTGATAAAAGGATGTCACATTAGTTTGGTAATACCAATATTTGTAGCCAATCCAAGAAAAGAATCCAATCAAGAGTAACAATCCTGATATTGCTATGACCCGGAATGGTTTTGTAAGGGATATCTTGAAAGAGCGTGAAGTATGAGAAGAGACAATCAGAATTGTGTCGGGTTTGGTGTTTTTTGGATTAGCGGGGGACATGTTTTTTCACCAAGGAATTGAACTGCTCGGGATCAATCGCATCAGATCCATACCGGACTTCATAATGAACATGAACACAAGTAGCAACTCCGGTTTTCCCAGCCTTTGCGATCAGTTGTCCTCGTTTCACATATTCTCCTTCGTGCACCATGTTTTTGGAATTGTGCGCATAAAGGGTAGAAATACCATCTCTGTGATACACGATAATGAAGTTGCCATAACCATAATTAAAGGAAGATTTGATGACTCTTCCTGCTGCAGTAGCGACTACATCTTGACCATAATAGCCGGAAATATCTACTCCGGTATGCCAGTCCGGAGTACCCCAAACAGGGTGAATTCGGTAGCCAAAACCTGGATCTATAGCCCCTGGTAGGGGGAAGCCTAAAGGTGTTTTTTCCCATTGCAGCAAAAACTCATCCGCAGCTAAAGATAGGATTTCATTGTTGGTAATAATTTGGTCTAACTTTTCTTTTTGATTGATTAAATTTTCTTCAATCGTAAGAGCTGTTTGTAGGTTAATACTGGCTAAATTGTTAAAATAACCTGAATAACGGGTAATGTCCGACAAATAGTCGTCAGGGTTTAAGTTGATGGAAGTCAATTTCAAATACGTACGATTCTTTGAATCGGCATTTGCAATATGTTGCATTTTTTCCAGATTTTTCTGTTGAATATTGTGAATAACTTCAAGTTCTTTCTCTATTTCACGTAGCTCTTCTTGTTGCAATAATTCCGTTTCTTCCAAAGAAAGTCCAGATATTTTGACAAATTCCGTTTTGTAGAAATTATATCGATGAACAAGGTGGAATGAGACAAACAAGAACACGAGCAAAACAACAAGAGCTAAGAAAACCCAGATGGATGAAACAAAAAAATTCCTCGAATTTCCTCTCGAAGGCAAATAAATAAAGTTAAATCCGTGTTTTTCGATATTCATGGCTCCATCATTATGCAAAAGATTTACATTTCATTTTGCCTTTTTGGATTCATTTGTCAAGAATAGGTCATAAAAAAAAAGCCCTGGCACTAACCAGGGCTTATTTTGAAAACGCTTCTATGCTACTCGAGAACAATACATTCAAGGGGACATGCGTCTACACACGCACCGCAGCTAGTACATTTATCTGGATAAGTCAATTCACAAATATCATCGACCAACTCTAAAGCTTCTACAGGACATCCATCAACACAAACCCCGCAACCGGTGCAACAATCAGCATCAATTTTTGGTAAAGCCATTGAATCCTCCTATGCGAATATTTTTATGCATTATATACATCCTTTTCAAAAAAAACAAGATGAAGAAGTTACAGTTCTTGTTTTGTAAATTCGTGCCAGTAAGTTTGCTGGTATGTAAGTTTCTGATTCTGTAGATAAACAATATCTATAGGTTTTAATGCTAAACCTTTGGAGTCGAAACCTCTTACTCCAGTAAGAAAAGAGATTTCGGTTAGATCGGTATTTCGAAGCTCTTTATACAGTTGAGTAATGGATCCTAATCCAAGAGTAGAAACTGCATAATCTAGCAAAATCATCTCGTCTGCCCCTAGTGCGGCATAAAAATCAGGAGGTTGTGAAAAAGTTTCCATATAATCTTGATAAAAGGAAGATGAAACAAATGCAGGTTTTTGGTCATAAAAGGAAAGAAAAAGATACGTATTCTCCCAATAGTTTTGCCATAGAAAATCGTCAAGAGGTAAGGTGGATAAAATAAAAGGTACATGAATCTGAAAATCTTTTCGGGCAGTTATCAGAAAAGACTGATACAAACTGTCTGATATCAAAAGAAAAACAGCATCTACATTCGATTGTGATATTTTCGCAAAAAAGGCATTGGGGTCTATCTCACTTGGACTTTGGTATCCAATCTCCATAATAGTAGCGTCCATGATTCTACCTTCATGTGCAAAACCTTCCTTGAGTGAAATCAAACGGTCATTGGATTGATCTACGATGATGCATATTCTTTGTTTCTGCATCTCAGATATTACATACCGAGCACTCAGTTTTCCCTGGTAGTAGGGATTTTGGTTTATGAGAAGAGTTGTTTGAACCTCATCAACAATACTGGTTTGGTATGAATTACAGATAAATGTTCGTTTCCAGGTATCCGCTACATATTTGGCGACTTGTGCACATTCTGCTGATGGTGTACCCATCATAATACTATTGTCATGTTTTCGAAAAAAATCTCGAAACGTGTTGCCTGCAACTTCGGGATCTCTCCGAGTATCAAAATAGTAAAACTGAAAAGTAGAGTTCATTTTAAGTTTGTTGGACTGTAGTTTACGTCCGTTAGAGAGAGAAGTATATATGTTGGAGACTTGCGAAGACTGATCTTCGGCAAATCCTACGTGCACAACATTTTTTCGAGAACATCCTACTAGTAGAACCATAAAAAGTACACAAAACACAATGGTGAAAATAGAGTACTTCATTAGTTTTGTACCCATTCCATCATTGGTTCATCAAAGTAGCGAGAAATAAAATCAGCAACACGAGGATATGGTTTTAGATTCGCATAGTCGTATTCTTCTCGATGAGTAATCAGAATCTGAAAATCAAGTGCTTTTGTGTGTTGTTTTAGGAGAATATCTGCAAATCGATTCATAAACAAGCACAAATGTGCATTCTGGTTAAGAGATGTATCGGCATCCAGACTGTCAACTATGGAATGTAAAACAGTACTAAGGTTGCTGGAAGAAGGATTTAAGTCAATGGCGTATGGTTGAATAAAGTCAATGTATTCTTCGTAATCTACAGCTAAATCCTCCACATTTTCTTCAAAGGACTGGATAGAGTTTTCCATTGATAGATAGAAATTTTCCTCTGTTGAAAAAATATCTTCTAGAGATAAATGGGCAAAAAACTCTTCCCGCTGATTAGGATCCATTAAGTCATACCCCAAAGAACTCCCAAGAGAAATCAGGTCTGGATTGTCAGGAGAAAAAAGATTGTCAACAGAAATAAGCAAAGGATAAGCATTTTGATACAATTGCTGAGTAGCAATCATGTTCAATTCATCAAAAGCATCTAAGTCATTAAAAAAGTTGTCGTACAATTGCTCCAGTTCATTCCATTTTCCTTTCATGTGATTTTTCCTTAAACCGTAGGCGTGTCTTGGACGGTCATTTTGGTAATCAATCATATCTTGAACAATTTCTTGTCCTTGGATGTTTGTCTCATGAAATAATGGTTCATAAACACTCAGCCATTCTTCCGGTAAAAAATCTGTTTCTGGTAGCTCAGAAGTTCCGATCGACATCATTGCGACTTTTCCCATTTTCCCAAATTGTGTAGCTACTGTGTCACCAACAATCAAATCGGGGGTGTTTACGATCTGAAAGACAAGAAAAGCGTTACGACAAGATAAATCGTTCCCCCCTTCATCAATGGAGCAGATATTCATAGTATCTCCCCCTATTTCGTTAGTATGAAAGGTGATTGAAGATATATCTGCAACTTCAATTGGAGATCTTTTGAGAAGGCTAGTAATAGGAATAAAAAGAGTATCTATATTCTGCCAATCTTGTGTACTATTCTGTATATGCAATTCCAGCATTTCTTTGTACAAAATCATTTTCTCCAGCTCTATGAAGCTGTATAACTTTTCTCCGAGAGAATCGGAAAATCCAGTAACTTCAAGATCGCAAAAATCGGAATCTTGATATTCTATAGTAGGGGGAATCTCAAGAATGTAGTCAGAAAGATCAATGTATTGATTAATGTAAGAGCTAGCTGTAGAGTGAAACCAATTAGCTACATCATCATGACTGTTGGTATATTGCAAGAGTAAATCAGCTGCTGATTGATAATTTTGGAGCATAACTCCAGTATGAAGAATAAATCTTGCGTATGCAGAAGATTGATCCAGTTGCACTTGGTAAAGAATTGGTAAAGATTTTTTTTCCGCCATTTGAGCTGCTAAAACACTTTGATCAACGGATGTTCGAAGTTTCGTTTTAAACATGATTACTTTTCCAATATCAATGGCTGCAATACCTACTACAACTAAAAATAGTATAAAAACTGCATATAGAATAATGACCTGTCCAGCCTCAGAAGAAGCATTCTTTTTTTGTAGTTGCATAACACTCCTAAGAAAACCAACATTGGTTGGCATAATAAAAAAATTTACGGTTGTTTAATATCCTTCAAATATTATAATTCAAAACTGTACGCTTATTATATACTTTAACGAGGTAGAATAAATATGAAAAGACGGGAATTGGGCCTTAGCTTGTTAAAAGAAAATCCGTATCATGTAAAAACCTTTGATGAGTATCCTGTCTCCATGACGAACGAAGAGGTTGCAAATTTCTGCAAACAAATTCGGCGGGATATTGTCATATCAACATTTTCTGGTGGTTCGGGACATCCAGGTGGATCCCTCTCTGCTACGGAAATGATGGGTATCTTGTGGACTTCATTTCTACATCACAAACCCTCTCTTCCAACATGGGAACATCGTGACTATATGATTTATTCAAAGGGTCATGTAAGCCCCCTCATATACTCTCTTTATGCTGAGACAGGGTATTTTAGCCGCGAGCTTCTATCTACCTTCCGAGAATTCGGTTCTCCCCTACAAGGGCACCCAGCAAAAAGTAAGTTAGATTGTCTTGAGATATCTACTGGTTCTTTAGGACAAGGCTTATCAGTTGCAGCAGGTATTGCTATGGGACTAAAGCAAGATCACAAAGACAATCGTGTATTTGCGCTATGTGGTGACGGTGAGTCTCAAGAAGGTCAGATATGGGAAGCCATCATGAGTGCTGCTCATTATCACCTTGACAATTTAACACTCTTTTTTGATTACAATAACCTTGAAATTGATGGCTGGGTTGAAGATGTTATGGGCATAGCACCTGTTAAAGAAAAGTTTGAAGCTTTTAATTGGCATACTGTTGTTGTTGACGGACACAATATAGATGAGATAAAAAAAGGAATTCAAATAGCTCTTCAAAACAAAAATCGCCCCACAGTAATTATTGGCAAAACGATCAAAGGCAAAGGTGTTTCTTTCATGGAGAATCAAGCTGATTGGCATGGTAAAGCTCCAAATGAAGAACAAATGACTATTGCCTTAAATGATATAGTGTAGAGAGGTTAATGAATGGATAAGTTGATTCGCACTCCATTGTATGGAGAACATGTTAAGCTGGGAGCCAATATGGTTCCATTTGTAGGGTTTGAAATGCCCATTGTTTATACTTCTATGATCGAAGAACATATGGCTGTTCGGGATCATGCTGGTTTATTTGATGTATCTCATATGGGGGAAATTTTTATTGATGGCAAAGACGCTTTAGCTTTCACAGACTACCTCATTACAAACAAACTCAGCATTGCCCAAGATGGAGATATTAAATATTCTGCCATGTTGTACGAGGACGGTGGAGAGGTTGATGACTTGTTAGCCTATCGCTTTTCTAGTGAGAAAGTCCTCCTTGTTGTCAATGCATCAAATATCGAGAAAGACTACTCTCACATACTTTCTATTAAAGAATCTAGACCTGATTTAAATTGCACAATTTCCAATGCATCAAATCAATGGAGTCAAGTTGCCTTTCAAGGTCCTAAAGCTGCATCAATACTGCAGAAAAATACCCCCACCGACCTTGATACAATGAAGAAGTTTACATTTCAAGAAATTTCCATTGGTGGCATTCAAACAGTTTCCTCTAGAACAGGGTATACTGGAGAAGATGGTTTTGAAATCCTGGCCCCCAATGATCAAATCACTACTATTTGGAAATTACTTTTACAAACAGGAGCAAATGATGGTGTGCTTCCCTGTGGATTAGGATCTAGAGATACTCTCCGATTTGAGTCTTGTCTCTGGTTGTATGGCAATGACATTGACCAAACAACCAATCCCATTGAAGCAGGGCAAGGTTTTGCTGTCAAACTCGACAAAGATTTTGTTGGAAAAAAGATTTGTCAGAAAGCAAAAGAAAACGGTCCAACGCGTAAACTCACAGCTTTTGAAGTAGATAGCAAAATGATACCCCGACACGGGTATACAATATATTTCGAAGGCAGAGAAATTGGACAAGTTACATCTGGTAGTTATTGCCCAAAAATTGAAAAAGTGTGTGCATTGGGCTATATCCCTACTGATCTTTCCACTATGGGAAACAAAGTACAAATAAAGATCAGAAACAAAGAAGCTATTGCCACCGTTGTGAAAAAGCCATTTTATAAAAAGAATTCATGATTTAGATCACTTACAAAGGAGTCGGAAATGCAAATTTCGAATCGTACCAAGCACGCAACAGCTGAAGGAGCTTTTGAGGTTTTAGCAAGAGCCCAACAAATTGAAAGAGAAACTGGTGTTAAGGTTGTTCACATGGAAATCGGGGAACCTGATTTTCCAACCCCAAAAAGAATCGTAGAGGCTTGTAAAAAATCTCTAGACGACGGTTTAACTCATTATACTCCAGCGGGTGGTATCCCTGAGTTCCGCGGAGCTGTTGCTAGACATCTCAGCAAAACAAGAAATATAACGATTGACCCAGAAAATGTCCTGATTGCTGCTGGCGGAAAACTTCTGATTTATGCTACATGTGTTACATTCTTAGAACCGGGAGATGAATGCATTGTACCGGATCCAGGATACCCTCCTTACCAATCTGCAGTTAGTCTTGCAGGAGGAATTTCTATTCCTTTACCACTAACAGAAGAAAATGGCTACCAGGTTACAGCGGAAGAACTAGAAAAACGGATTACACCGAAGACAAAACTCATTATTATCAATACTCCACAAAACCCTACGGGGGGAGTTTTATCAAAAGCAGAGCTTGAAAAAATGGCAGCTGTTGTGAAAAAAAGCAATGCAATTGTTTTCTCTGATGAGATTTATTCCGATTTAATCTATTCTGAAGAAGACAAGCATTTTTCGATTGCAAGTGTACCTGGAATGTTAGATCGCACCGTGCTAATGGATGGTATGTCAAAAACTTTTTCCATGACTGGCTGGAGGTTGGGTTATGCAGCAGTCCCCCACGAATTTTACGGTAGCATGAAAAAAATAGTGAACAATACCGTTTCTTGTTGTCCTGCTTTCACCCAAATGGCCGGCATTGAAGCTTTAGAAGGAAACAATCCTGAAGTTCATATGATGTGGGAACACTTCAAAGAGCGTAGAGACGTTATCTACACTTTAGTAAACGAAATTCCAGGCATGAGCATGATTAAGCCAAAAGGTGCATTTTATGCTTTTGTTAATGTTAAACCCATCTTAGATAAATATCATTTAACCTCTATAGATCTAGCTGAAATTTTCCTTCAAAAAGCTTTTGTCGCATGCCTTAGTGGGAGTATTTTCGGCAAACAGGGAGACTCCTACATACGTTTCTCTTATGCTACTTCAAAAGAAGATATTCAAAGAGGAATGGCCCATATTAAAAAGCTTATTGAAACAGAATACCCAGTGTAAATGATTGTTCAAAAGGATTTTCGATTTGATGCCGCTCATTTCCTTACGAATTACCATGGTAAATGTGAATCCTTGCATGGACACACATACTATCTTTCCATCTGTATAGAAGGAGAAATAGATACAAATACCGGAATTGTAATTGATTTTCTAGCCATCTCTTCAGTTGTTCGCGAGTTTATTCTATCAAAATTAGATCATAGCTATCTAAATGATTTTTTCGAGAATCCTTCCACAGAGATTATTGCAAAGTGGATATATGACACCCTCGTTCCTCACTTCCATCATAACACCTACCACTTATCTTCTGTCCAGCTATCTGAAACTCCAACAAATCATGTCACATACACAAAAGAAGACCATGCGAGACATTCAGAGCGAAATTGACAATCGCAAAGTAAAAATTGATCGGGTTGGCGTGCAAGATGTACGCTACCCGATCTCTATTTCGGACCAAGAAGGAACCCTTCAATCCACTACTGGGCTTATCAGTCTTTATGTAGACCTTCCAAAACAGTTTCGAGGAACACATATGAGTCGTTTCATTGAAATACTCAACATCCACCGTGATCATATTGCAATTCTCTCCCTTGAAGGCATACTACAAGACACAAAAAAAGCTCTGAAAGCAAAAACTTCTCATATTGAAATCCAATTTGTTTTTTTTATGAACAAAACAGCTCCCGTAAGCGGTATTAAAAGCTTTTTATCCTATGATTGTACTTTCGTTGCATCTAAAGCCATCGATTTCGATTTTGTCATGATGGTAAAAGTACCAATCCAGCTCCTGTGCCCATGTTCCAAAGAAATCTCTTCTTACGGAGCTCATAACCAAAGAGGATTAGCTTCTGTTTCGATTCGCATGAAGCACGGTCGTCAAAACATCGTTTGGATTGAAGAAATCATATCAATGTGTGAAAACGCCGCTTCTTCTCCTGTGTATTCCTTATTGAAAAGAAAAGATGAGAAATATGTTACGGAATATGCCTATGATCATCCTCGTTTTGTGGAAGATGTAGTTCGTAATATTTACCTTCCGTTGGATCAAGATCCTCGAGTTACATGGTTTTCTATTGATGTGCTCAGTAATGAAAGTATTCACAATCACAATGCCTATGCGCAGGTTGAAAAGGACAAACGCTAAATATGTTCAGTCTTGTTCACCCCTCCACTTTATCCAAAATACTACAACAAGTTAGTTGTACCGAAGATAGCTATCCCATTTTTCAACAAAAATCAAATCTTCTATGCATTCGAGCCAACCACGTTGGATTCAGAGAAGCAACAATACTGAAACAAACTTTTCTCCGTCACGGTGGAGATGTTGCAGTTCATAAACATGTTTTAAACCATGCAGTAGAAGATTCAACTGTTTTAATGATAGGAACTGAAGATGTTTTTTCGCAATGTATTCAAAGCTTAACTCGCCAGAATTATTTCCATATTCCTATTTTCCGAGAAAACTTGAAGCAATTTCTTGCTATCATTTTGCATAAACGGAAAAAAAATTTTCCTCTTTTAATGGGAATTCTCAACATAACACCCGATTCTTTCTCCGATGGGAACGAGTGTATGACAATGAACAATGTACTTCATAAAGCTACACGCCTTGTGGAGGAAGGTGCTGATATCCTTGATATTGGCGGGGAATCTACCCGTCCTGGAGCCACATTAATTCATGAACAAGAAGAATATGATCGAGTTATCGAGCCTATCAAACATATTCACTTAAAATTCCCTCTAATACCGTTATCCCTCGATACTCATCGAGTTTCCATCGCAAAAGCAGGTATCGATCACGGTATCCGCATGATAAACTGTGTCAAACTATCCAAAGAGATGGTTGAGTTAGTTGCCCAATATCCTGATGTTCAACTAGTTATCATGCATATGAAAGGTACACCTGAAACAATGCAAAGTGAAACTACCTACAAATCCCTTTTAGAGGATATTTATCTTTTTTTTGAAGATTGGCTTCGTGTTTGCAATCAAGCTCACATTCATCCAAATAGAATTATATTGGATCCAGGAATTGGTTTCGCTAAAACGGCACATCAAAATATTCAAATTTTGCAAAACATCTCCACTTTTTTTTCATTGGGTTGTAGGATTCTCGTAGGTCACTCTCGCAAAAGGTTCTTCGGGGATCTCTTGCAAATCCCTCTTCAAGACAGAGATCTTCCAACTGCGCTAATAGGAGCTCTGCTTTGGGAAAAGGGAGTGGATATTCTGCGTGTTCACAATATAAACGCGACAAAGAATGCTCTGAAAACAGTATTCATGATGCATTCATGAATACTGTTTACTTCTCTATCGGTTCCAACCTTGGAGATCGAAAACAATCTATCAAAAAGGCATTTTATTACTTAGTTCGTCAAGACTTCAAGATCATCGCTTGTTCTTCGGTCATTGAAACCAAACCATATGGCTACACTGATCAATACTTCTTTCTAAACCTTGTTATCAAGACTCAAACCAATCATTCGGATCCCTTGGAAGTGCTCCGTATTTGCAAACATATTGAGTCTATTATAGGTCGAAAGGAGTCCGTTCGGTGGGGCCCAAGGTTAATTGATATTGATATTCTATTTTGGAATCAAGATACTGTACAACAAAATTCTTTAACTATTCCTCATCCAGACATGCAAAACAGGGATTTTATTTTATTGCCATGTCTTGAAATATGTCCAACCTACATCCATCCTGTTTTACATAAAAACATAAAACAGCTTTGGAGTGTTTACAAAGAAAACTGAATATGGTACTATGAAAAAAAACTTTCGGAGGTTCTTCTATGTGGTCTAACTGGACAACTATTTTTACTTCGATTTGGCTTATTCTGTTTTCCATCCATATCACCAACGTATGGAGTTTGCATCCTGTAACCCTTATTGTCATGGCAACCGTAATTTTCATCTCTGCTATGTTTGACCTCATTACTAAACAAAAAGAAAAGTAATCTTTAACTAGGCATTTTTCTTGTATCAACGCTGTATTGTTGTCGTGCTGTGTTGTTGTGCTCTTTTAAGTGCTGGTTTTCCAGCACTTTTTTTTTCTTCCGAAGCGCAGGCTCATTGTGAGATATTGGATCGTTGTATTATTGAAAATCAAGGACAATGGCACTCTTCTGTGTTGTTTTTTTGCTCTACTTCTTTTGGTGGCATTGCATTTGAAAAAGATTCTCTCGTTTATTTTTACTCAAATCAACCTCCACAGCGAGAATATCTCCCCTACACTACTCTTCCGCCAAAGGGGATTCTCGGTTCTTCTATCCATTACACATATATCACCTCTTCGATAGATATTACTCCTAGAACCTGGAATTCTATTCTATATAGGGGGATAGCCAAAGGTGTGGATTACATTTTTTATATGTCTGCGAGTACATTAATGTGCTCTATTCAAGGATCCTCTCGTGCTCCTGCAGATTTTTCAATTCTTCCTGGCCAACATACTATTTCTTTGAGTAGTAGTACTCAACCTTTCTGCAAAATGAATTCTGCTGAATTCTCCATAGAGGATGAACTCCAATATCCCGATGATGCTTCTATCCGAGAAACAGTTCAGGCAATGCACACAAATCCCTTAGGGATATCATGGGTGGGGGGATCTATATTATCTCCATCGCAATCTTCGTTTACCGAATCATCTGTCGAAAACAATTACGACGCATATATTAAAAAATACCATGATGACGGTACTAGTGCTGAATATATTGTATTTGGTGGTTCAGGTTGGGAAGAGGTTACTGGTATTGATGTTTCCCATGACGGTCAAGTGTACTGCTGCGGAATTACAGACTCCAATGATTTTCCTGCTATAGAAAACTCCTTGAAAAAACAAAATGCTTCCATGGGAGCTTTTGTATTGTGGTACAACCCTACCAACCGATTGAAGAAGTCATACCTGATTGATGGATCTGGAAGTGATGGTGCAATGGATGTTAAAATCAATACAATGAAAGACTTGTACATCACAGGCTTTACAACTTCTACCGATCTACCCTTAACAAAGAAATATGGAACTGCATCGCATGATGCTCCACAAAGCGATATTCTTCTAGCATGCATTGACACAAACACATGGAAAATGAAGCATTGCGCAACTCTAGGAGGTTCATACTGGGATGTAGGTTATGGCTTATGTTTGGATGCTTTACAAAACATCTACATTACCGGGTATACGTTTTCTTATGATTTTCCAGTGACTGTGGATGCTTTTGACACTTCATACAATGGAGAAGAAGATGTATGTATTATCCGACTGACCCCAGATACAAATCGCATGATTTTTAGTACTTTTTTGGGGGGTCATTCGTTTGAAGTAGGAAAGTCAATCGCTTGTGATTGGAAAGGAAACGTTTTTGTAGCTGGATACACTAGCTCATCGTCTTTTCCAACTTCTCCCAATAGTCTTCAAAAGTCACTCCGTGGGGAGCAAGATGGCTTTATCACGAAGATTTCCAGTTCAGGATCTCAACTTCATTCTTCAACATATATTGGAGGCTCTTCTTGGGATGAGATTGTAGACCTTTCTATTGATATTTGGGGGAATGTATATGTCACGGGTAATACTCTTTCTGATGACTTTCCTATTACGGTACAAGCTAGTCATTCTATATATCAAGGACAGCAAGATGCCTTCTATATGCATATTAACTCCTCTATAACCTGCACAATATATTCCAGTTTTTTTGGAGGAGCGGGATATGATATTGCGGGAAGTATTGGCATTGATTTGTATCAAAATATTTATGTATCCGGTTTTCATTCTACTTATCGTAAACCTTTTTTGTATCAATCCAAACCCTCTAGAACAACGAATTGTAGTCAGCAAAATCCATTATTCTCTATCCATCAATCCTTTGGTGCTTTTATTCTACAAGATCCCCTGAAGAACAATGCTTTTCGAACCATTCCCAATGACTTCTCATTTGTTCAGTTTGTAAAAAAAAGAGCGTCTTCTATCCGAATTGACGAATTTGAACCTTGCATTGAATATCTTCAGATGGTTTTGAACGTAAATCCTTTAACACAATTGCATAGAAATCCCAACGAAGATGGTTTTGAAGGAAAAGAAACAATGACTTTCGGTTTTTACACAAAGCGGGCACTGCAAAAGTTTCAGGCTCTTCATCAAGTTGAAGCCACAGGTATTGTAGATCTCGACACTGCAGTTTACTTAGATCAAATTTTACACCATCTTCATAAAAAACCCATAAAACTTATTCCAAAGAATTGGGTTGTGAAGGCAATTCTACGTGATCAATCTTTACAGATCATTACACCAAACTATGAAGATTGGTATATTTACATCGAAGATCCTACCGATGGAACAAAAGGATGGCTTCCACTAAGCCAGATTGCTTTTGATAAAACCCAACAATCTCAGCTTCTTCATTCTAGCCGTTCCATTGTACCCTCTATTGATGGGCAAAGAGGAGGCATTTCTGAAAACATCATTGCACAATTTATTAAAACCCATTACGATCATTTTTTACCCCATTCATTCCCAATAGAGTTATTGCTGGGACTTGTAGTTCATGAATCATACCCAGATGTTTACTATTTTGATAATTCTTTAGTAACCTTTGACGCTGGTAGGGGAATTCAACAAATTACTACCAACAGCTATGTTGGTTCAGGTTTAGGTATGGCACTGTATGATGCTACCGGCATGAAATATCTTCCTTATTGGAATTGTTATGAACCCGGTCTTTCCATTGATTATCCATCAACACACAATGCCAATTCCGAAAAATTCGGGGGATACTATTGGGTGGAAGCAGAATGTCTTCCAGGAGAAGCCTTTGTGTATTGGGGTGGAATATTTCAAAAGGATCAATGCATTGGTACTTGTATCTACAATTGCAAGCTAGACTCTGGTAGCAGAATCTACACCAATACACCCTTGGGCATGTATAGTAATATTGCAGATGGGTTTACTGTACTGCAAGACAAATTATCAGCAACCTCTTGTACAGAAATATCTTTTCCTATTGAGTTCTCTTCTCCTTATTTTGAAGAACCTTTGATATTGACACAAGATGATGTGCGTTTTGTTTCTGCAATCCAGAGATATCATGGTTACTTTCAGTACCCTCAAGAAGACCCCAATAGTTACCTGTATGCAATTTCTCTGCAGATTAAAAAAATAGGCTTAGGAATTCAAAAAGCAGAAGAAAGCTCCTATTGGTTTGCTGAAAGTTTTTCCAAGGAAGAAGCGCTGTCTTTTTTAGAGTGGTCTGAAAAAGTTAAGTTTATTTATCAAGAAAATATCGAAACATTCTAGTACACGACCGAAAAGTCAAAGAAAATTACAAGATATATTGATCCAAAAAAGATGTATAGATGTTTCCTTTTTGAAATTCCGGATGATCTATTATTTCAAGTAGTAAGGGAATGTTGGTTCGTATTCCTTGAATTGTAAACTCTTGTAAAGCTCTTTTGGCGATTCTTATCACTTCATGTCGATCAGCTCCTCGGACGATTAGTTTTGCCAATAAGGAATCGTATGAAGAAGGAACTTGATATCCCGAATAAATATGAGAATCCATTCTTACTCCTCGACCAGCAGGAAAATGCACAAACTCAACTCGACCTGCCGATGGAACAAACGTTTTCGGATCTTCTGCAACAATTCGAAATTCCATAGCCCAACCAGATTGTTTGATATCATTCTGCCTAAGAGGCAATGCATCATTTTGAGCCACATAAAATTGCATTTTGACAATATCTGTGCTAGTTGTTTCTTCTGTTACAGGGTGTTCTACTTGGATTCGCGTGTTGACTTCAAGGAAATAAAAATTACCAGCATGGTCTGTGATGAATTCGCAGGTTCCAGCGTTTTTGTATCTTAATGTTTGTCCTAATCGCAGAGCGGAAGCCACTAACAATGCTTCTTTTTCTTTGCTGAGACCGCAACTAGGAGACTCTTCTATGATCTTCTGATGTTTGCGCTGGATAGAACATTCACGGGTACCCAGATGAATTACATTCCCATTTCCATCTCCGAAAATCTGGACTTCAATATGTCTTGGATTTTGTAGAAACTTTTCCATATAAATCTCATCTGAACCAAACGAAGCAAAAGCTTCTCGCTGTACTATGGGAAAGAGTTCTTTAAGTTGTTGTTTATTGTCAATTTTCCGAATTCCTCTTCCGCCTCCTCCCATGGAAGCTTTTAACAATAAGGGGTATCCTATGGATTCGGCAGTTTGAATCGCTTGAGGAATGTCTTGGATTGGTGATTCTGTGCCCGGTAAAACGGGAACATCGGAATTCTTTGCTATGCTTCGAACTTGTGCTTTATTGGCACATCTGGTTAATGATTCTGGAGTAGGTCCAATAAAAACGATGTTGTAGTCTTGGCAAATATTAGCAAAAGTAGCATTCTCCGATAAAAACCCATATCCTGGATGGATGGCATCCACCTCCAACAATGTAGCAACAGCCATGATTTGAGAAAAGTTCAAATAGCTAAGAGAAGGATTCGCTGGCCCAATACAAACAGCGTTATCAGCAAATTTAACTGGTAGGGAATCGGCATCTGCTTCTGAATACACCAAAACAGTTTCAATCTGCATTTCTTTACATGCTCGCAAAATACGAAGCGCGATTTCCCCTCGATTGGCTACTAAGACTTTTTGAATCTTATGCCCCATCATCATCTTCCTTGATTTTAATCTCGAAAAGAGGTTGACCATAATCAACCATTTCACCATTATCAACCAATATAGCACTAATTGTACCTGCTACATCGGAATGAATTTCATTCATCACTTTCATCGCTTCAACAATACAAAGAATCTGTCCTTCTTCGATTTCATCACCAATTTCTACATATGGATCAGTTTGTGGGGATGAAGATCGATAAAAGGTACCCACGAGAGGAGTGGAGATGGTATGCAATTGATCCGATGGGATATTGACCGGTTCTGAATGTTGCGGAATCGGGCTTGTAGTTAACATCGTAGTATTTTCACCTGGAAGTCCTTCTTTTTGCTCAATGCTGATTTTCCATTCTTTTGTTTCTATGTTTACTTTCTTGGTGGAATTTTCTCGCATAATATGAATTAAATTTTCCACTTGGTGTAAAATCTCGTCTTTTTCATCTGCCATAACATTCCTCCATCTGTTGAATAGTAGCAACTGCAACCACGCGGATTCCTTTTCCTTGTCCTGCTGCATCCATATCTTTATCAGTTGTTGCCTTTATATTGATACTTTGGTCTGATATTTGCAAACATTGTGCCAGGTTTTTCTTGATCTGAGCACCATATGGATGAATAGGAGGGGTTTTCCCTACTACCGTAACGTCAATGTGTGCAATTTCCCAAAAAAAGGGAAAGGATGTATTTCGTAAAGTTTCCACAAGAGATAAACTTCGTATTCCCATTAATTCTGGTTTTTTAACACCAAAGTAGGAACCAATATCTCCGAGTCCAAGAGCTCCAAGAATAGCATCAATGACAGCATGAGTAAGAACGTCTCCATCGGAGTCTCCTTCTAAACCGCAATGATCGGGGATTAAGACTCCTCCTAAAACTAGATCACGACCTTGCTCAAAAGGATGAAAATCCCAACCAATCCCGGTTTTGCTTTTCATTGAAATCAGCTTTTCAATGAATGTCCGCGAGGGTACATCTGTGATTTTTTCAGCCATGTAAGAACCTGGTACGCATTTCACTCTTGCTGATGGGAAACAATCCAAAAGAAGTTGGTTTTCGTCTTCATAAGTACCGTTTTGTTTTGCATATGCATCTAGCAAAGATTTTTTTTGATATAACTGAGGAGTCTGTGCGCGAACAAGATCTTTTTTAAGAACTGTCGCAAGAACAAGATCCTCAGAATTCGTTTTTTTTAATGAATCATAAATGGGTAATACAGGAATCACACCTTCGACTCCTTCGCCGGCTGCATGGAAAATTCGATCCAACACAGAGAGAGGAACGAATGGTCTAGCAGCATCATGGATCAAAACCCAATCAGTGTCAGGAATACATTTGCGTAAACCACTTAAAACACTTTCAGTTCTTGTTTTACCGCCTGGTGCAATGTGTAGTTTCTGACAATCTGGAATCCACTGCTCTATCTCATGCATAGAAAAAGGACCTACCAATACAATCTCAATAATACGCCTATCGTTGATAAAGTTCTCAATAGCAGAGATGTATACAGGCTTTCCAGCAATACTAATGTGGAGCTTAGATCCGGTGGTGGAAAATCGTGACCCACTGCCACCGCCAACAATAATACAGCTAGTGTTACTCCGATCCATCAAGTTCCCTTATAAATTTCCCAAAAACAATTTTACCCGCAGTAGACTGTAAAACCGACATACACTCGACTTCAACATTCTTATGAAGATGGGATATCCCGTTTTCAACAATCACCATCATTCCATCTTCCAGATAACCTACTGCTTGGGTTTTTTCTTTCCCGGGACGAGTGAGGTAGAGAGATAAAATGTCTCCAGGAACCATTTGAAGTCGAAATGCCAACGCAAGCTCGTTAATATTTATGACGGGGATTTTACGAGTCCGAGCCTCATCGGTAAGGTTAACATCTAAAGTGATGATGGTTGATTTTGTCATTTTTGCAAGTGCTATGATATGTTCACGAATAGACTTTGGAGGTTCTACAAAAGAGATCATCTGAATTTTTTTCTTTAGCAGCACAAACAATCGATCTATGATCTTTCGACCTTTTTCGACTCTTTTGGCATAAACAGAGCTTATCTTTTCTAGACGATCTAATTCATCCATCGTAACGGAAGAGATATAGAACCGGGATGGAAAAAGCCCCAATCGGACAAGATCTGCAATTCGTCCATCAAGGATTGCACTACTATCCAGGATGTAGGATTTTCGGTGAGTCCAGCTAGTCAATTGCAGACAAATATGAGAAAAACTCTTAACAATCAGATCAATAAAAAAGAAAACAATGTAGAATCCCAGAACATACCCTAGTCCTGCCCCGATAAATGTCCAAAAAAATGTAGTTGTGGGATCTATCGTTCCTAATGTCAGTCCTTTGTTGAGAAGTGGCGTAATGTAAATATCCCGGAATATCCAACCGGAAAGAACTGCCATAACGGCACCAATACTAAAGCGTATCAAACGTATAACATCAATTTTGTGCGAAGCATTTTTCATAGTCATTCAATTATTGTACGAGTTTTTCTCCTTTTTTTAAATACCTCGTCTACCAGAAAGAATAGGAAAAACAAGCAACCAAGGACAAGGAGCCAATATGCAATTCGCACCCAGAACATCCCTGGCTTAAATTGAATCTTATATTTTGTCTGGTCTTGAAACTTATCGGTGTTTAGTACAACGGCATCGTCTCCCATTGTGTCCACCCAGTGGATATAGTCTTGCAAAGTATTAGAAAAAGCTGAAGCATTATTGAGTTGTTTGCCGCTAGGATGCAAGAGTCTTTGCAATCGAATTTCTTCTGGTAAATCATTAGGATGGTTCTTTTTCATTTCTACGATAGCTCTTTCTAAGAAAAAACCATTCTCCAACGTAGAAGACTCATATTGAATAAGACTAAATGAGAACTCTTCTCTTTCAATCGTTTCGTTTAATTTTGCGAGAATGCCAGATTCTCCAAATGGTATCACCTGTACATCCTCTTTCAGCTGAAACATCATGGTTGGGATTGGAAGTGTATAATTTGTGAAATTTCTAGTGTAGCTCCATAAAGCAGGTTGAAGGTGAACTGTCTTGCCCTGAGATGTTTTACAAAGAACATGCATTGTTCTTTTTTGACCCATATACATAGAAGATTGATGTTTTTCTTCACCTTCTACAAATCGATAAGATCCTATTGTTTGAGTTTTGTTTGTTGATAAAAAAACTGTTTCTTGTGTATTCAAGGGAGTGTTGATAAACACCCCTACAAGAATAAAGCCTACAGCACAATGTACAAACATGGAACCTATGACTTTCCAAGAAATAGTTTTCATTGATCGGAAAATCCAAAAAAAACTCCACAAAAGTCCAATGTATATACTGAAAAAATACAATGGCGCGTGTTGAACTTCTCGCAGTAGAGGATAAGCCCATATAATTCCTATATATGCAATCAAGGCAAAAGTTTGTACTTGGAGAAAGAAGGAAAGTGTGTGTTGTTCCAAGAACAATCGGATTAGATATGCACTAATAAAGAAAAGAAAAAGAATCATAAAAATCTGAACAAGAGTAAGTGACAGATAAACTTTTGTCGTAAAAACTGGCAATGTGACTTGTGCAAATAAAATCAAGGTGAAAACTCCAAAAAAATTGAGTAAGAATTGTTCAGCAAGTATTGGCTTATACGGTTTTTTGATTTCCTTGTGGTCACTTGCAAGCAGTGGATACTTTCTCCACAAAAAAACACCCGGAAGGACAAGCAAAAGAAATACGATGCCATAGAGCACGATTACTAATCCTCCTTGTGCATATGTATGTGCCGTAAAGGATTCTAACAATCCTGAACGAATAAGAAAACTCACATAAAACATGGAGAATGTGAAAAAGATAGGTATTCCATAAAACCATATCTTTCCAGATTGATATTTCCGATAGAAGGGGTATAGATGAAGTAAAAAAAGGATAGCAAACCAAAGAGATAAAGAACCACTTTCTACTGGATCAAAAGACCAATATCCTCCCCAACCCGTTATTTCATAAGCCCATAATGATCCCAAAACCATTGTGACAGTCAATCCAAAAAGGGCAATATACAGTGTAAAATGATATCGTTTTATCCAATCAAATTCTATTTTCTTCAGCAATGCACCCATACTAACACTAAAGTACAAACCTAGAAAAGCATAGGATAAAAATGCAAAAGGAGGATGTGTAACCATGAGTGGGTGACTAAGAACTGGGTTCATACCGAGACCGTCTGTTAATGGATTCGAATGAATGAAAAAAGGATTTGATTGCAAAAGTAACAAAAGAATTAGACTATGCAGCAGCAATAGAAAAAAACTGATTTGTTTCCGTAGGAAACGATCTTTCAGTCCGATAAACAATGTAACTTGTGTAAAAATAAGCCACAAAAATAAGGAACCAGACTGCCCCGACCACGAACTAGCAATCAACTGAAGAGTATTCATAGAGCGATTGGAATGACTCCAAACATTGTAAAATTGAAACTGATGTTGGAGAAATGCATTCACATACAGCCCAAACGATATAAAAACAAGCAATGCGGTCAACAAGACAAAAAATGATAAACCAATCTTTTCGGTTTTTCGTTTTCGAAAACAAAAAAACACTGCTATCCAAGCTGTCCCCAGAGATAACCAAAGCAAGAATGTACCTGTCATACTTCTTCCTTTCATGAAAAATCATCATCTAATGTTATTCATAAAGCTGTAAGAAATTCAATTGAGAATGCTACTCTTTTTCTCTATAATGTTCTCAATGAAGACAATACGAACAAAACATAACCATTGGACTTACTATTTGATTTTTTCTCTAGTGTTCCTCTGCATTTTTTTCTTTTTCCAGTTTTCAAAAAACTCATTTGCTCAAGGAGCTTTGCAGAAATTATGGCAAAAAGAGTTAAATAGCCCAATTTCCTCCCATACAGTATCTTCAAATGGTAAATTTGTAGCCATTGGTGATCAAGATGGTTTAGTTCACATCTACAATCAAGATGGTTCTGAATATTTCTCACATCAGTTTCAGTTTCCTATTCTAGATCTTGCTTTTGCTTTTGATGAAACGTCTTTGTACATCCGGTGCTATTCGGTTTACTGTATTGACTTAACAGAACAACGGATTGTTTGGGAAAAATACTATCAACCAGATCAGTTTTACATTGAAGACTTCTGGGTTTTCCAAGATGGCAAAATTGGATATTTGGCTTCGTCATTAACACAACTTCAGCGTTATTATTTTTTATCCAATTCCGATGGAATTACTATAGAAGAACCTAAAAGCCTTCCCAATACACACGTTCGATACCGCATCACGCCCTCTCCGGATGGAAAACTACTCATATGGACCACTGCGGAGGGGAGCATTGAATGTATGAGCTATTACGGTTTTGTTCATTGGAACAAGCAAGTATCTTTCTCGAACCAAACTTCCTCTGATCCATATCCGTTTCTTCAGGATATTAACAACAACGGAGATGTCTGTATCAGCTTTTCTCAAAATACAGAAGAATCTTCTTTGCATACTATTCTTATGATCAATCAAGATGGTGTCATATTGTGGGAAAGAACTACGAATAACCCCGTGAAAATCCTTTCTTTCTCACACCATAAAGAATCTGTTCTCATTGGAACATCAAAACAGGCTCAACTGTTTGACCTTTCAGGCAATATGCTACAAGAAAACAAAATTTTTGGGTATCACGTTGAAGGTGCCCAAATATTCTATTCTCATCTTCTTATCCAATACCAACCTAGTAGTGAAGTTCGTCCTCGATTTTTCCAAAGGGGTATTGTAGAGCTGAATTGGATGGATAATGTCATCTGGCGAAAACACACAATTGAAAATTCTAGAACAGAATTTTCTCTTGCTGACAATGGATATGTTATCATTGAGGTTTGTTATCCTAAAAAGTTTTCGTTTTATAAGTTTCATTTTAACAATACACAAAGGAAGGTGTGAGTATGTTACATTATGATGATTTCTTTTCAAATCGTTCTGGTCGCGTAGAGTCTTCTATCATTCGTGAACTTTTAAAATTGGGTAGTCAGCCTGGTATCATCTCCCTCGGTGGTGGATTACCTGATCCTGCTCTGTTTCCAATTCGTGAATTCCGTGAATGTATGGATGAGACACTCAACGAAGAAAACGGTGTTATTGCATTGCAATATGGAGAAACGCCAGGTTATTTACCCTTACGAGAATCATTAATTGAACTTTCAAAAAAAGATGGTATTCACAACATTACATTGGACAATCTAATTGTTACTACTGCCTCTCAACAAGGCATTAGTTTATTGTCTCAAGTTTTTCTTGAAGACGGCGACGTTGTCGTTACTGAAAAACCAACTTATCTGAGTGCTATCCAGAGTTTCAAAACGTATGGAGCTCTATTTGAATGCGTTAGCATTGATCAAGATGGTGCTTCCGTCGAAGAATTAGAGGAAATTCTAAGGCGTCTTAAAAATGAAGGCAAAAAGATCAAGTTCTTCTATACTATACCAACATTTCAGAACCCTGGCGGGGTTTGTATGAGTTTAGAAAGAAGAAAAAGAATTCTTGCTTTGGCAAAAGAATACGAATTTGTGATCGTGGAGGACAACCCATATGGTGATCTGCGATACAAAGGAGAAGCAATTCCTGCTTTAAAAGCTCTTGATACGGAAAATGAGTATGTTGTTTATCTGCGAACTTTCTCAAAAATATTAGCTCCGGGTAATCGGTTAGGTTGGATTGTTGGACCCAAAGAAATCATTGCTAAATTTAGTCTTGCTAAACAAGCAGTAGATTTATGCTCTCCTGTTATCATCCAAATGGCTACAGATTTTTATTTACGCAAAGGGTATTTATGGCCTCATATTGAAGAAATCCGCAAATCATATGCCCAAAAATGTGATGTCATGCTAGATGCTATCAAAGAATATTTTCCTCCAGAAACCCAAATTTTACCCCCCGATGGTGGTATGTTTTTATGGTGCAGTCTTCCAGAATATTTAGATACTCAAAAAATATTCCCCACCGCCGTAGAGAAATATAAAGTTGCTTACATCCCTGGTTCAGCCTTTTTCCCAGACGGTTCTGGACAAAATACAACTCGACTAAACTTCACCAAACCTACCATTGAACAAATTGGAGAAGGCATCAAGCGCCTTGGGACTTTCATAAAGGAAGAAATTTCAAAACATGGCTAGAAAAAAGTACAATCACGAGTCCACAAAAGAAGCCCACTCTAGACCATCTACACTACATAATCAGAAACCAAGTAACAATCCGAAACAGAATCCTCTTTTCTGGATCGTGATTATCTTGATTGCTTCTCTCCTGATGAACGTTTTTTTCTTGGGCAAAATCCTGTATTTCGATCGTTCTCCTCTGGATAAGATGACTTTGGCTTCTTCTAAAGCTGCATTTACAGTATCCAACCCTGTTGTATTAAAAGACCAGGTGAACTCTGAGAAGCCATATCGCGTCTCTATCGCTGAAATATGGGATAACCGTATGCAAGGGTCTCTTGGTTATACAGTTCAGTTTCCTATTGATCGTTTTCCGGATGGCACAGTGATATTTGATGCCCAAATGAGTGTGTATTCTATTAATTTAATGGATTCCTTTTCCATTGCAGGAGCTAAAGCCTATACTGGATCCTATTTTCGACGATTCCAAGGTATGACAATTGAACATCTGGTAGGCAACAATGGAATTTTCCAACCCGACGAAGAAGATCTGTCCGTGTTTGCTGAACACTTTAAGAATAGCTTTTTACGAGCATTTGCTATAGCATTTCGATATGTAAAAGGATCTGATGAGTTTGATCGACTCTTCCCTAATGGACTTTCTCTTGCGAGTGTTGGCGATCAACTAAAAAGCTTCCAAGCAGTGGATATGAGTGGTAAAAAGTGGTTCCTACAGGACTTATATGGCAAAAAAACAGCCCTGATCTATGTTGATGTGGGGTGTGGAACATGTAAATCAAAATGTGGTACTATTCGAGATCTTCTGGTTCCTATGGGAATTGAGGTCATATTTATCACCGATGCAGGTGAAGAAGACTCTGCTAAGTTTGTTAGTGATTACGCTAGAAATCAACCTGTTATTTATGATCAAGACAAATCCATTGCCAATCTTCTTTATTTTGGAACCGCTCCATATCTTATGTTTATCAACTCCGATCTTACTATTCAATACAAAAGTGAGATTGATAGCATTGTAGATGATGTTGAACCCGCTATCGAAGCGTTCATAAAATCGTAGAAAAATTACTACCCCCTCCTTGCAAGGAGGGGGTAGTTTAGTATTCTCAAATACAGAAATATTATTCAACCAAAACAAAACCAATCGTACAGAGTCATTTCATTGTATTATTCACCCTAGCTGTGCAAGTATAGTTACGGTTTGGGTTTTCGGATCCCATGTAACAGCCCCTCCCAATGCTTCGGAAACAAATCGTATTGGCACCACAGTTCTGCCCTCCAAAATCACCGGCGGTACATCTAGCACATATAGCTGACCATTTACGTGAACGTTAACGTCACCAATTGTCATGGTGATTACTTTTTTATGATCGTGAATCACAATGGTTTTGGTTTCTGCCTCCCAATCTACGGTTGCTCGAAGAGATTCCGAGACGAAACGTAAAGGTACCATGGTTCTACCACTCAAGATAATAGGAGCTACGTCCAAAGTAAATTCTTCTTCATTTACGTATGCTTTTTTATTTCCAATTTGAAGAACGATTTTCGTGTTCGTTATCATTTTTGAGATAGTAGCTTCGAAGGAAGCTATAGTGGGTCGTATTTCTTGATTGTGAGCATCCCTAAAAATACATTGAAAAGCAGGGAAGGTTACGTTGCCTTCTTCAAGGCATCGAATGACAATTTTCGCGATACAACCTTCTGGTTGAACACTTTGTGGGTCTCCCATAACAGCAATTTGAATACTGG
>CAZOYI010000103.1:0-8388 GCA_964583965.1 uncultured Caldisericota bacterium | reverse complement strand
TTAAAACTGGTGAAGCAATATCTAATTTAGCATACCGTGCTTCCAAAGCATCCATATACTCATCTGCATCCATATGTTCATCATCTAATTGTTCATCTAAAAGCTCACAATCTCTTTTCAATTTTTCTACATCATTCATCGAAATCATCTTCACTACAGCAGTTCCTTGCAAAACCGAAAAATAACGTGTTTCAGTTCTATGTCCCATCCAAGCCTGTACTCCAAAATCTCGATGAAACTTCAATGTATATGTACGTTTAATATTTGCTTTTTGATACTCCAAAGCATCAAAATGTTGAATGGTACCAAACTCATCTACACATAAAACACCATTACATATTTCTGTAAACTGCATGTTTTTCTCCTCTAAATTTTACTATATCCTGCTTATTGTTCACTTTCTCTTAAACAAATTCCACACACAATCTTCTTTCAGCATCTAACAATTTTCCAAATGGTAATTCACGTTTAGTTTTCGGTTGAACCAAAGTCGCCACAAGTAAATCCATATTTTCATAACAACGACTCCACGACTCACTAAACTTATACTCTGCACAGTTATTATGTGCTGCTTCATATGACATAATATTTTGCATTATTTCCACACGTGCAATTGCTGGTAACAATAGTCGATTCTGAGATGATGCTGAAACTACAAATTCGTCGAAATTGATTTTAATCCAATTGGCTTCATCGTTCATCAAATGCAAATCAGTTGATCCGATGTCATAATTCAACCACCCCACATTATACTTTTGGAACAATGGCGTCAAAGCGAATTTATTTGGCACTCTGCGTAAAATTGTTCCACTCTCACAACATAAAACCCATTCCTCCGAAGACATTTTTTTCAGTCCTCGCATGATTGCTGGACACAGGGTTTTGCTCTTCCCACGTCGGCCTGCTTGTACAATCACACTCCAACGTAGATACCTTGCCCAATCACACAAAGACTCTAATGTGGTCCCAGCTGTCTCCTCTGTCAACTCGACAGAGAGAATCTTCTTCGAAAACTGGCTTGGGTCAGAAACATCCTCAATAGATTCTATCAATTTTCGGGTTTGTTTCAAATCTTCCAAATGATCTCGTGTTGCCAATATGCAAGCTAATGACATTTTCTGCCCCCATAATTTCTTCCATAGTCCAATGCTCTAAAAATTGTCTGTAGTACTCTTTCATGGGCACTCTTCATCAATCCTGTCAACTCCCTATTCTCTTCAAAAGCCAACACAAAGTCCTTAAAATACATCTGTTCTTCTTCTTTAGACGCTGAAGTATAGACTTTGTTTTCTCCTCGAAACTGTCCCAAATGTACTCCGTGCATTGGACGATAAATTGTTGTTTGGGGACCTCCAACTCCGCACACCCACCCCAACGACTTTGGTAAAATCCCACTGTCTTTCACCAAATTATACAACAAAACTTCATTACGTATTTTGATTGGATTTTTCAACATTGCTCTCAATTTCTTGACACCCTCACCAACTGCTTGAGTATATGGCAAAACATCAATAAAGTGCGGCCCTGTTAATCTTGCCGATCCAGGACGGATAACATTGCTGAAAGGAGCACCAATTGTTTGAGCATGCAATTTATGATTTTCAAATAAATTTTCTGTTTCCTTGGCCACAAATATATCAATGTCTCCAATATACGCGTATTGAATTCCAGGTAATTGATCAGCTAAAATTGTCCACCTGGAAGTTTTCACATTCTGAGGAGTTTTCACCATATCAGATTCGTGGTTTTCCACAATATGAATCATTGTTGAACTAAGATCAAGTTGCTCTCGCACAGCAGGTAACAATCGACCACAAATGAAGATAAAGATTTCTGCTGTGGGGTAAGTTCGTTGACAAAAGTAAATATAGAACGGAACAAACCACTGATACCAAGACTCATCCACAACCACAACAAACGCATTTCGATCACTCATCTTTGCTCCCATAGTTAATGGGTTTATTGCGAAAAGCATCAAAAGGTTTGAATGCTTTATATGCTGGAATATCAAACTTCTCAAAAAATCCATTACCTTTTGACCAACGATGCTGAACCACAGCATTTGGATTCCCATGATTCTTTAACCCACCGGAATCAAAAAATAAATGACTACCTTTTGTTTCTACGATGGTTGTGTTTTGTTTTTGTGCAACTTTTGCAGCAACCACCAACGGTGGCATATCTCGTCCCTTACCACATTTTTTCCATATATGATTCCACAACCAGAAAAAATCAAACGATCCTTTAGACTTCTTAAAGGCAAAAAACCCTCCCAAATATATACGAATGGGAGGAGAAATTTGGTATTTTTCCATTACTGGGACATAGTGTCGAATAAAAAACTTACTGATGTCAATTTTTGATTCTACTGCTGCCAAATGAAGCATTACGTCCACATTCTTTAATTTATCAAACACATGTTCTATACCTGGTCGCTGAATCACCGCATCAGAATCTATGTAAATTGTTTCTTGAAACGGAGAATATTGAATGAGATCAGTTTTGACATTCCTATTTTCTTCTATTGGCATGTCCAATAAAATGAATTGTACATCTTTCGGCCAACGAGAACTTCTATCTGTTTCAGGAACATTAGTCACCACAGCTATCGGCAAATCAGTAAATTTTCGAGAATATGAAATTGTTGCCGCTGCCACCTTATCATACTCAGTCCCAAACGCACAATATACCAAACCTCTATCTTCAGCCATATTCAATTTGCTTTCCAATTATGAAATTTCGATTCTCTTTCCTTATTCAATTTATCCAAAATTGAAGAACGACGATTGAAAAAGTCCTGCATTGAATGTTGTTGATAAAATTTTGCTGCATCCGTTGGTTGCACCTTTATTTTCCCATTCCATAACTGGGCATGAATTTGTTGATCTTCTGCTGACCCACATAAATGAATACCTACAAAACTCTTTTTGTCTTGAAGAATCTTCACTCCACATCTTTTGCACTTTTCTGATAAATTACCATCCACTCTATTAAACTCATTTCCCACAAATCCACCAAGACGACGTACTTCCGCAGCATTATAAATTTTAATGTTGCCAATTTTCTTTTCAAAGAAAACATCCCATATAGCAAAAGCGTAAATGGCCCATCCAGTAGCGGATAACGGTCGAACTGTCTCCTGCATAAAAGTTAGAGCTTTTGGGTGTAGTAGGAAATCATCGTCCACTTTGAAAAAATAACCGACATTGTTTTCAATTATATTGTTCAATGCGGGAGCCAATTTTTGGTCCTGCACAATTGTAACTTCTTCTTTGTCCTCACATTCCATCACAGAATTAAAACAATGAGGAAATGTGCTTCTACCATTTGTGAAAATGTATATTGGTAAAAAACCCATACTAACTCTCCCGAAGAATACCTCTATTTCTTTCTGATCGCAGTCACCACATACCATATATCATTTTTCTGTTTAACAATCTTTTCTATACTTATATTTTTCAATAGCTTCCCATAATGATTTTCAACTTCAATTTGCGAAACAAACCATCTAACATGACTTGGACAATCAAAAGAAGGAACACTGAATATAACTGGCAAATTGATTGGAATTCTGTCAATTACACTTAAATCGTCCTTTAAATGCTCGAATACTTCTGTAGAAATTATAACATCACTTTTGTGTTTTTTGAAAAAATCTGCTGCTGTACAATCATCACATTCAAACTTTTGTTTACTCATATCTCTTGCAATACGAATGCCAGAATCACTAAAATCCACACCAACATAATTAGTGAACCCCTCGTCTTCTAAATATGCCGCCAACTGACCAGTGCCACATCCCAACTCTAAAATTTGTAATTCTGCTTTGCTCTTGCCCAATTCTTTCATTAAGATGTTTAATTGGTTGATAACCTTCTGAAATAATATATATGTTCTTGCTTGCTTATATGGCAGGTTGTATTTTTTACTTGTATTAAATTGTCTATTATAATACTCCTTATCTTGATATGACGCCATTTCAGCCCCCTTCTATTGCTGTTCAAACATTTAAACTACTCTGATATTTCATAATTTACTCTATATGATTCCCCAAGAAATGAATTGATGTTCAAAATAAACTGGTTCCATCTATTTTGATTTGAATGTTGGGTTAAAACATGATTGGCAGCCATTTCCGTTTTTATCTGCCAATCATCCAAATGTTCTAAAATATTATGAAATTTTTCTCTCAAATCTGAACAATCGTCTTTGAACTTTACAAATGTTTCAGGATATAAATAATTTTCTACTCCATTGTTGCCGTTCGTAAAAAGAATTGTTCCTGTTGCAGGAATTTCAAAATGTTTTGCTACCAAATATCTCCAAGGTAAAGCATTTTCACCTAAAGCAGCTACATGTTGTTGGTAAAATTTGACTTGTTGCTCAGGAATCAAAGCCTTAGATTTCCCATGAATTGCTTTACAAACTATTTCTGGCATCAATTTTAATGCCACATCCCGAATACCATACTTTCGACCAGTCTTCCCATTAAAACACAATTTATGTTCTCTATCTCTTAAATTCCTATATTTGTAAATTGTTGGATCAATAGAAAATGGAAATGCTTCTTTAATTGAACATTTCGAATATTCTAAATCTATTGGGTGTCTTAACAAATGAATTTGACTACATTCAGAAACAAAATCTTCCTGTTCTCTCAAAAAACAAAAGTCCACATCAATTAACACAATGGGAATTTTTACAGACATCAAACTTTTTTTATCCAAAACAGGAACTTTATAAAGAGAATCAAATCCACCACGATATAACAACAACAAATTTGCTTTTGTTTTATCCAGCATATCATTCAAAGAACATTTTTCATACAAAATGGGACCATCTATTCCTCCCATACTTCCACCTGCAAAGGTAGGTTCAATTCCAACCAATGTAGACTGTTGCAAAAAATTTCCATGTAGGCCGATGTTATGTTTCTTTGCCAGATTTGTAACTACCAAAGGTTTCAAAACTTTTCTTGAATCTATTGTATACATCTCACATTTAACAGCATATGTTCTGTAAAATGGTCCGCTATTTGTTTTTCTAAGTGGGGATTTCGTTTCTGAAAACTTTAACCCCAAACCAACCAACAATTTTTTATAGTCATGATACCATGTAGTTTTCCAAAATTTTGTTTCATCTGGCATGGCTTGTCGAGGTTGTCCATCTTTTACAGGCTCAATTAACAAAAGATTTTTACAAACTCGAACCAATTCAACCAAGGCAACTTGAAAATTTTCAATATGATCTAAAACACTGCATGTAATTCCAACATCAAACTGATTGTCCTGAAACTGTTTTAAGTTTCTATGATCTCCTAAAATAACTTCCCCCACCATTGCTTTTTTCGCTCTGTTCACATTCTCTGGCAATGGATCTATTCCAACTCTATAGGCTTGTTCGAATTTAGCCAAATTTCCCCCAGGACCACAACCCAACTCTAAAATAGACAAGGGTTGCCCAAAATTGTCAATAACATCTTTATATATCTCTTCTGAGAATAAATAACCTCCAACCATAGGATTTACATCACGAGACATAATCATCTTCCTTCCCAATTCCATTTATAAGACAACACATTTTGTCATATTTTCCAGTGAATATTTGTTCATATTTCCAAATATCAAAGTTTTGTATATCTTCTCTTGTGAACCCACACAAATGCTTGTCTTCTTTTTGGACATAAGATGTTTCTTGAAATCCCACAGGAGAACTAATGAACACATAAGAAAAGTTTTGTACAGATGCAGTGAGCACTTTTTGCACAATCTCCAATGAAGACAAATGCTCTAACACATCCCCAAAAATGATTAAATCTCCTCGCAAAAATGGATACACTTCAAGAATGTCCCCCTTCACCAAAACATCATACATCTCGTGTAATTTATATTCTTTCACAAACAAATCACACAACTCCACACCCAAAACTTTTGCTGAAGGAAACAAATACTTAATTAGTTTTCCAAAAAACCCATCTCCTGCACCAACATCCACAACTGTCTGTGGAATCTTCTTCTGTCCCATCTCGTTAAGAAACTTCAAAGTGAAAGCGTTTGTAGCCTTATTGTGCTTTCCCTTTCCTGTAATATGATATGGAAATTCATTCTGAATCATTTCTTCTCCTTCATTCATACCATTCAGTATGAAGCCAATCATTTGTAATATTTAACATATCTAAAATTTGCAAACGAACACTTTCATCTCCACGTTGATGTATTTTTGTATATTCCTGTTCTACAGCGTTTCTTACATCTTCATAATTTTTGTAGGAGATGCTGCCAGGTAAATCATCATTGTACACACATCTTCTGCCCATCAATCCCATTTCCAAAACAGTGTTTGGCAGACCATCGTGTTTAGTTAATCGCAACCCCATAAAACATTGTTTATATACATCACACATTTGGTCATAAGAAACATGTGTTTCGTGATCTAAACAATTTCCTCGAAATCTAATATGAGGCAGATCTCTTTTTAATCTTTCCACCCATTCTCCACCATATATTCCAGGTTTTTTTTCAACCCCATAACAATACACGTCATTTCCCAGTGGAGCCAATGAAAAATTTTCAGTAATAACTGGAGAAACTCTTACAAATCTATATTGCATTCTAAGTTCGTCGAAATCACGCTTCAACCAATTCGACCTGCAAATGTGATAGTAGTTGGGAAATTCCGCAATGCTTCTAAACTGTGCAGAAGAATGCCAGGTTTCATTACTATATGATTCTAATAATCGTAATGTGTCAGTACCTGCCCAAAGAATTATAGCCATCGATTTATGACGTTCAAGAATTAGGGGAGATGCTCTGAAAACACCATAAATGATGGCTGGTTCGTTGGGATTTGTGTAAGGTTTGAGTTCAAACTTTTGATACATTCTATCAGCAAAGTTTGACAGCCCAGGAGACACGTATATTTGTCTGATTCTCATCTTCTACCCTAAAGGCCACACAATACCAGCTTCTTTTCTTCGTAGATTCAATCCAAGATCTTGATCTTTGAACTTTCTCGCGTCCATATGGGTCAAATCCACTTCTTGTTTGTATACCGACGGATGTAAATGTTTCACCTTTGCATTTGAATCTGCCACAAACTTGTTTCCTAAGTGCTCACAATACCTAAGAATTTCTTGGGCAGCAAAATGATAATAATGGGAACAAAACAAACGTTTCTTAGGATACCTTGCTAAAAATGTCTTTCCTACCAATGCCACCCCAGTTGGATGGAAACTTAGATCCTGCACAAAACCCACCACACCATCATCATCGGAAAAATGTTTATTAAATGTATCTAATGCAGATTCAATGGCTCCATTATCAAATGTAATGTCATCTGTAGCGTACAACAAACCATCAACCACACAATTTGCTATTGCCAAATTTCTGCACTTTACCGCACCCACATGCTCACCCACCAACATGCGTTTGACCCCTTTCCCTTCTAACGCATTAAATGTCTTTTTATCTCCATCACAAACCACAACAATATCAATAAACTCCTTTTTTGGAATAGATTGAAGAGTACATTGTAGCTTTTCCCACCTATTTCTTGTAGGAATCACAATCATTATCTGTTTCATAAGACAGACTCCACATCAATAGTCAACAATACAGAATTTAATCTACTGGTCAACGAACAATTAAAAATCTGAACTCGACCATCTTTTCGCAATTGACCTAATCCAGATTCAAAATACTTCCAATATCGTTCTAATTTTCGATTGAATTTAGGAATTGTTTCCCCATAACCTTCATGAAAATGTGTTTTATTTGAACCTGTTAATAAATCAATTCCCAACACGTAAATGACTTCATAACCTAAAACTACAGCCAACTGAACAGCACAATATCCTGAATTTATGCCTGTTCGAAAATCATTTACTGAATATCCAAAACCTGATTTGGCTGTAGCCTGAATTACCTGATCGAACATAGTCAGATTATACTGTAGATTGAATCGAGTATCTACGAATTGTCCATCTGATTTCTTCACAGAACTATCGCCGGAAGTGTCTACGACAAAAATTTTGTGTGTTTTGATTTGTTCAAATTGCTTCTTTTGAGAACCCAATTTGGATAGAAATGAATAGTCTGTTGTGATGAAATACGTAGGATTGGGAACTTCAAAAATAGATTTGTTTACACAGATAGTGTCCTTTTTAGCCAATTTCTGAAAATCAAAGCCAGCCAAACTCGGACCTCCACCCACTACAAAACATTCACGCATCTCTTTCCCCAAATCTTTGACTAAGTCAAAAATGTTTTAATATCTGACATAGGATAGTTGTTTAATTCACTCACAGGACTCAAATTCACCACTTGAATTCCTTGAGCTTCAAAACCAGAAGCAAACTCATCAATTGTTTGACGAAATTTAAAAAGACTT
>CAZOYI010000102.1:0-1860 GCA_964583965.1 uncultured Caldisericota bacterium | reverse complement strand
ACAAACACTAATGGGATAAAAGTAGCAACCGTTTGAATACCACCGCCAATTCCATCTGCCACAAGAATCCTTAGCCAATCAGGGGAACCCACACTTGTTAATACTGTACCCAGTCCCGTTACAAAAATGGTATCAGCAAGGATATCAAAGAAGTCAATGAAAGCTCCAGCAAATTGTTGAACCAACCAAAATAGTAGGTACATCACAAGCAAGAAAAAAGGGATTCCAAGCCATTTATTCAAGACAAAAGAATCAAAGGTTTCTGAAAAAGATCGTTTTGATTGCACTTTTCTTTTTACCCTTTTGGCATATTCACGAATGGTTGCATACATATCTTCTGCAATCAAAACATCTACTTCTTCGTCCCATTCATTTTTTAGACCTTGAATCACCGCTTTGGGTTGTAAATCCTCCAAAACATTGCTGGATAGATCATGCGTGATCTGGTTTTCTAATAAGACTTCCAAGGCTATCCATCGCGATGAAACATATTGTTTTCCGCCTATTTCTTCAATCTTTGCACTCCATTTTGAGAGAATTTTATCAATAGAAGATCGAAATTGAATTCGATGAACGGAAGTACATTCGAAAGTGTCTGTTTGAATCAAAGCTTCTTTCACCTTCAACACATCGTTTCGATCTGTCCCTTTTATGGAATATACTGGTACAGAAAGTAGTTTCTGTAATGATTTTTCGTCAATCGTTATTCCACTTTTATCTGCTAGGTCCTTCATGTTTAAAAGCACGATCATGGGGATCCCCATTTCAAGCAAAAGGAGAGTTAAGTACAAGTTGCGTTCAAAATGTGTGCTATCGATAATGTTGACAAATACATCTGCATCTCCTGACAAGATATACTCTTTAGCTATTTTCTCATCATTTGAAATTTCCTCATCAAAACTGTAGATTCCTGGTAAATCGACAATTTCCATTTTGTTACCTTTATACTGAAACCAACCCAATTTTTTTTCTACAGTTACTCCTGGCCAATTACCAATGCGCTGCTGACTGCCGGTCAAAGCATTAAATATAGTAGTTTTCCCACAATTTGGATTTCCTATTAAAGCAACTTTCATACTACTCTACCTCCACATTCACAATGGCAGCTTCTTCTTTTCGAAGAGAAACAAAACAATCTTGTACTTGAATTTCAATAGGATCTCCCAAAGGAGCTTTTCGTACAAACGCAAAAGGTGTACCTTTTAAAATACCCATTCGAAGTAATTTTCTACGGTATTTTTTATCGGTATCATCAAATCCTACTACGACGCCTTTTTGTCCTGGCTTCATCGAACTTAGTTTCATATTATACTCTCCTAATGTTTTTAGTTACGTCTAATTCTAAACCTAAAAAAAATTTACGCTTGTTGTACAACTAAAGAAAGAGCTGTCTGATGATCCAGTGTGATTTTTCGATCCTCAATGGATACCAGACACGTTTTGTTTGGTTCATTCTCGATAATGGTGAGAATGCTACCAGGTATAAAGCCCATGGAAATGAGTTGGCATCTTCCACATTTGTGTCCACGGATAGCAACAATTTGAACTTTCTTTCCTTTTGGAAACTCGTATATCGAACAACCACTATGCAGTGTTTGAGGAACGTGAACAAAACAAGAAGGTTCGTGATGACAATTTCTTCCTCGATGTCTAAAGAACCGCATATTGTTTCCTTTCTATTGGTTTATCCAATAATTTTTGCTGAACTGCTATGCTACTTTTTCAGTGCTATATTTTATAAAAGTAATATTATTAGTCAACACTAACTTTGTATTTTTTTACAATCTTCTTATACAGTGTAAGCATTAGTACAATGAAAAATTCTTTGAAAAAAACCCTAGTCTTTGGGAAACAAAAACC
>CAZOYI010000101.1:0-3219 GCA_964583965.1 uncultured Caldisericota bacterium | reverse complement strand
TTGCCTGTCCTTTATGGACAGGTATATCTTGATATTGTTGCAAGTGGGCCTGTATCAACCGAGACTCGACCCTACTATTTTGTCATTGACAATTCAGGTCAGATATGGTTCGACTCGGATGGATATTTCAATGATTCTCGCTACAATCCCACAGCAGATCCAACTGTAGCACGTTATCCATTTGAAGAGTTCCCATTAAACACAAATTATATACCAGGCTCTTGCGATACAAACCCTAGAGCATTGGTTGATAATTCTGCCGAAAACAACACAAAAGGTCCCTTTGTTATCAATCGGAATCGTGCAGATTTCATCGAAAATGTGTATTTTTGGGATTACAAAGCTGACGAAGATTCTGAAGCTACTGACCGACTTTGGAGATTAGGCTGGGCCGATCTTATCGATTATCCTTTTGCCGGAGCTCCTCTTCCAAGCAGTCTAGAAGCAACAGGACTCGTGCAATACGATACCAGCATCATAGATGGCGATCCTGCAGGGGATTGGGATTATGGTTTACCTCTTGTTCCTTTCTATCAGGAGAACTTTGAAAACCAATCCAGTCTTCTCTTTGATGAATTTCACGTAGAGCTAGTAGAAGACGGTCTTTATACTCCTGGTAAAATGACTACGGATCCCATGGAAAAGAGACCTCATGAATTTATCTACAAAAAACCTGCTCCCATAGAATGGTTTTACACTGGACCCTTACCTTCTTCTATAGTTGAAACTGGTGATGTACGACTCACTCCTGTAACAACAAAAAGAATTATTGCTCATGAAATCGAAATTAAGAATTATGCTGCTGGTACTACTGTACATAGTGGTGACTGGGACGAGGGACTTGAATTAATTTCTTTCCAGCACAATGAAATGCACGTAGACAATAAAATACCAAATATGCAATACGATCCTGATGAGTGGATTTATAGATTACCCAACATGCCTTTAGTAGAACCAAGAGACAATCCACTTTTAAATGAATTAACTATTGTATCTGGTGCTATACGTCTCACAAATGTCAATACAAGAAAATATACAACCAAAGTTCGTATGTATTCCTACCTAGGTTGCGGTATTTCAGCTGGAGATGCTTTGGTTATGTTAGAAGTTATGGAAGGCGGATGTCACACCGATCACTATGACATCTCTGTTCTTTCCGATGTCTATATGGGAAACAATCCCTCTCATACATCTGCCAGACTGTATTCCTTCAACGGAGACATTCGAGGCGAGACACAACGAATTCAAAAGAATACTGTTTTAGATCCCGCCCTTGATGAAGACCGATATAATCTACTTCCGGGTACTACCTTCCACAACATCCAATTCCAATACAGAGAATACATAGGCATCGAAATTTTCTGTGACAATGGAATTGACAATAGTATGAATTATGCGCTTCCCAGTGATTATCTTGCGCAACAAGACTTGCACGATAATTACGAAATTAGTAGAACTTGCGAAGAATATGTTGGTGCTGAGAACTATAAGGGTATTTTGGATGTTGGAAGACGACTGGATCGTATACCAGACAACTACCGATTCCATGACACCATCATTGCTCTTCCTCCAGGATATGAACCCTTATACGGATGCGGGGAAAGTATTTATTATTTAACGGATCCTCAGCGTACCAATAACAATGAAGTTATTCCTGGTGACCTTCGTTTCACAGATGTCACTGTTACGAAAGGCAATACATCCATTCAGTACAGAAGAAACACATATGTTATCGAAGGAGATGCTGACGTTGGATTATCCCTTGATCCATTCCATCAACCTGACACTCCTCAATATTACAAATTTTACATTCCAAATTACCATCAATACATAGAACAACCTCAGAATCCTTTTGATTACGACCCAATTCTTACGAAAATTTATTACGATGCAAATGAAAACTTCATCGTAGACCCAGGTGACACCCGATATTCTGAAATTGATATTGAAGGCACGATTTACGAATGCGGTAGCAAAGTGCTATCTGGAGATGCATTCTTTATGCAAACCCATGTGAATATGATCACTATGGGTCAAAATGGCGATTTACGTTGCATGGACAGTGTAGTACTGCCAGGTGATATTGGCTTAAACGTCGAAGTAGTTGGTGATGAACTCACCGTTGAAAGAACTTCAACTATAAAAGTATCTGTTGATCCATCACCTGCTGAAGATGAAAAAGTATATGTTACCATTCAAGAACCAGAGGCCAATGAATTCAACGTGTTCAGATACAACCAAAATGTTGTAGACCATACATATCCCCAACTTGACTATGATGTCAAGGGAAAACCCATGCACTGGTATGGAGATGGTGGATCCAACTCTGGCTCTTGGTTGTATGAACTACCCTTCCAATTTCCCCTTGCTGGTCGATACTACAACCGCGTCTACGTTTCTGAAAAAGGATTTTTGAACTTTTCTACCTCTTATTCCATGCCTCTTGGTTTGAACGATCAAGATATACGTCTCATGGTGTACGGAGATGACTTATCTGTCTTGCCACCTGGACACCCTATGAATATTACAACCAACCCCTCATTTGCCGGATTGCCCATTATTAATCACGACAAAGAGGATATTTATATTTCCGAATCCTCCGATTCTGTAACTTTCCGATGGCGAGCCCAAACCAGATATCGTACCATTGATGGAAGTACTATTCCTTATACCAATGACAGTGGTTCCTATCAAGCTAATAACGGGTACCGATATTACCTCATTGATGCCCAAGCAACCATCTTCTCTGATGGTACTATTATCTTTAATTTCTTAAAGGATATCCCACCCCCACCTCAAACGGGTTGGCAAGGATATTGGCAAAAAGATCAAAACCGTGTTAACCATGTCCGCAGAAGAACGTGGGTGCTTGATTCTCCTGTCGTTGGATTGGCTTTGGACGGCTCAGGTCTAGCATCCCCTTTCAATGGCTTAAAAAATATGGCATATGTCGACGGTTTTCCAGGTTTTGGCGTTGTTAATCCAAATCCTAATACATGGCCTTATCCACCGAGAATTGACGAATACGCCGCCGACAAATGGAACATGGAAATTCGTCCATTTAATCAACCCACCATTTACGGTGGTAATTATCCACGATATGATGAGTGGAAACCTTATGTAGATTATCGAGTTTTAACCAAAGACAACCCAGTTGCTACCTTCGAATATACTCCTTATCGAGGCACATGTCGCGAAAATGGTATCCCTGATTGGGTT
>CAZOYI010000100.1:0-2290 GCA_964583965.1 uncultured Caldisericota bacterium | reverse complement strand
TTGCCAGCAAGATAGATTCAGAGGTTGACAATCTTCGTGAGCAGGTCAAGGAATATGCCGTAGAGCAATACAAGATAGCTGGCGACAAGAAGATTGCTTCTGGTGTTGGTATCCGAGTTTACCAGCAGGTAGATTACGATGAAGATGTCGCATTTGAGTTTTGTCTGAACCATTTACACCCAGTATTGAAGTTAGACAAAACCAAACTTGACAGGCATTTGAAGGCTATCAAAGAAACAGCACCGCCAGAATGGGCTGTTTACTACGAAGAGCCAAAAGGAACAGTATCAAACGACTTGAGTGATTGGAGGTAAATATGTTTCAAATTACAGCGAATATTGAAGAGCAAGAGCAAGGATTGGGAACGAGTTTTTCTTTCAAGGGTGATAGTATGACCTCGGCAGAGCAAATGATAGCGTCCAGATTTTACAAGGCGATGAAAAAGGTTGAGGAAGAATTGCTGAAAGAAGGACTTTTGTTTATGGAATTTGTAAAGGGGAATGAGAATGAGTGATTTTCAGCTTGCTATAACAATAATGAATAATGTCTGTATTCCAAGACCCGTTGATTTTGAGAATCCTTTTCGTGGTCAATCTGTATTTGTATATGGATATGACGATGAAGAAGATGACACATTTGATGGATATGTTTGGGAACAAGCAGTTTTCGATGGCGTAGATTTCAGAACCGTTCTTGAGGATATTCTGTATTGGTCTCCAGCGGTATTTTACAGCCAACCAATGGATTACTTTAGTTTTACTGAAGATGGGGTCGTTGAATTCCATGAACCGAGCAGGGAACATTTGATAATGCAGTTGACTTACTTTGCTGTCAAATATTCCAATCCCAGGATAATGGAATTACCAAAACCAGAAAAACAAAGCGAGTATTACTATCCAAGAGTCTGTAGAGAGAATACTGGACTAGATGATTTCACTCCTGTCTTTGGATATTTCAAAGACAAGTTGGGCTGGTGGAACAATGTAGGTGTAAAGGGTATAACACACTTTTTTCCAGACCCACGGGTAGAGCCAGAGTTACTAAATGTGATATTTGGAGCGCCAGAATGAAAAACGATAGACGCATTCCCAAAACAATTGTTGTGGAACTGCTTGAGCAAAAAGGTTTGTCGATGGAACGAAAGACAATAAAGGGTGAAAGGCGTGCATGGGTTGTGAGTGACGGGAATGCGTTTCCGTCACTCAAAGCTGTCTATTCTTTCTATAAAGCCAGTGAAAGCCAGAAGAAAAATGCGATAGGTGCTTTACTGGATAAGTTCAAGGAGAAAAGCGATGATTAAGGTAACGCAAGAAGAATTAGAATTTGATATCAAAAACACTGACAACGAGTGTAAGGCATACAGGCTCATTCTTGAGGGGTTATACCTTTTAGAGAAAATACCAGAGGTTGACCATGGCAGAATAAACATAGAGATTTCCAAGTATGAGACACTCTTAGAGGGGAATGAAGAATACCTGGCGCAACTTATTGATGTTCACCAACAGAATTTCGCTGACACCGAAGAGATTGAGATACACGAATGACCGTTGAGTTAATTCTTGGCGATTGCATTGATGTGATGAGAGAAATGGAGGGTAACCAATTTGATCTGTGTTTGACCGACCCACCTTACGGATTACCTGACGAAAACTTTGATATTGTTAGAGAGGCTTTACTTGAAATGAGAAGAATATCAAGAATGCAGATAATAATACTTGATTGGAGAAATCCCTTAACAATATCAGATGGAAAATTCGCAGAATTAGTGTGGGAATATGGATGGATAAGCGGGGGTAGAACGAAGTCTAACCATTTTTATCCAACACATAATACAATTCATTTTTTGGGTGAAGACCTGTTTATGTTTGAAACAAAAATTGGCTCAATAATAAAAAGGCGGTCAGGATTTTCTTCACCAAGACAATGTTCATACGCTAAAAAAAGTGGACACCCTCACGAAAAGCCAATAAAACTAATGATTTACCTTTTGAAAAGAAGTAAAGCCAATACTGTTATTGACCCCTTTATGGGTTCAGGTACAACCGGCGTGGTTTGTGTTCAAACAGGGCGCAATTTCATAGGCATTGAGATTGACCCTGATTATTTTGCAATTGCAGAAAAAAGGATTAAAGAGGCACAAATGCAACCGAGGTTGATATGACAGGATTAGTGATAATCGCATTTTTTGTAGGATTTGTTTGGGGATTGGCTATGGGATTTCTGTTGAAGTCTAAGCAAGATGTGGTATAATTGATGTATGTCCTACTCAGATATAATTCCCAATCACCTC
>CAZOYI010000099.1:0-18120 GCA_964583965.1 uncultured Caldisericota bacterium | reverse complement strand
AAGATCAATGGCCTCTTCAGTCCTGTGCAGCTTTAGAATATGCTGTTCCAAGGGAGGGTTACGTTTTTTCAGAACAAGATTTAAAAACAGATACACCCTACAACACATATCTATATCCAGGTCTACCTCCAACTCCAGTTTGTAATCCTAGTCTGAATGCTATTCGTGCAGCCCTTTGGCCAGCAGAAAGCGATTATTATTTCTTTGTTTCAAAGGGTGATGGAACACATGCATTTAGCAGATCATTGGAGGAGCATAATCGCAATGTTCGCACATACATTCCATGATTGGGAAGAAATAGAGTATATCGTTCGACTACCCAAAAAAGACATTTGGTTTGTACAGAACGTTTTACATACCAGTGAAGGAACGGCTCTTGTTACCCTAGCTTCCATGAGAGATTCTTTTGGAGAGTTTGTTGTCATCACGAATACGGATCAAGAAACGACATTTTTGCGTATTTTGGAGGAAATCCAAAAAAAAATTCCTTCTATCCAATATGCAGTAAGGAATCTTTAGATTATGTTTCATACTCCATCTAAGCCAGACAAAATTGCTACCACCCTTGAAACTATTCCAATTGTATTGTTACAAAGCTGGAACATTGAAGGAGTGATTTTGGATGTTGATAACACAATTTTACCTCGAACATCGAACACGATTTCTCCCACCATAGAAAAGTGGATTTTGACTCTGAAAGAGAATTTTAAAGTCATCATTGTGTCAAATAATTCAACAAAGAAAATCAATCGAGCTTCTCAACCCTTACAACTTGCCTATGTTTCCTGGGCATTAAAACCGATGCGATATTTTTTCTTGAAAGCAGCAAGAAAAATCAATGTAGAACCTTCCAGGATTTGCGTAATCGGAGATCAGTTGTTTACAGATATTAAAGGTGCCAAAGCTTGCAAAATGAGAGCAATATGGGTACCACCTCTGGATCCGGAAAATGATATGATTTGGACAAAAAAAAGAAGAAAGAAGGAACAATTTTGGATACAAAAATGGAGTTGCGATTTCTCGCTAAAGATTTAATACCACTACATTACCGAAAGAAATACCAGATTCGAAACATCGATTGGGATGGTTCTTCTCTTCATTTTGACTCAGACATTCCTGTACCTTCTGAGATTCACGATACTATTCTACAGGAACTTGGACTTGAAATCCCCGATTCAAAAGATGAAAATGCCTCATTAAAAGGGGATGAAGCACTGGAGTGTTTCTTTTCCAGTGCATTCCAAAGACGTACTACCGATATCCATTTTGAAGCACAAGAGAAAAAAGTTTGTATTCGATACCGAATTGATGGGTATTTGCAGACTGTAGATTTCATCCGTCATGAAGAATATTTAAAAATGATTCGTGTGATAAAGTTAAAGGCTGGATTAGATATTACAGAAAATCGACTTCCACAAGAGGGAGGTTTTCGTCATGAAGCAGGTCAATATGATATCCGTGTGTCCATTGTACCTTCTCTATACGGAGAAAAAACAGTTCTTCGGATATTACCAATACAAAAAGCATACAATACTTTGCAAACCCTGGGGATGACCGAAGACCAGATTCATGTTGTCCAAATGGCTGTCCAGAAAAGAAGTGGATCGATTATTGTAAATGGACCAACAGGTTCTGGAAAATCAACAACCCTCCATGCAGTTTTGCAAGAAATTGATTGCAAGTCCAAATCTGTTTTGTCGATAGAAGATCCGATTGAAATTGTTGATCAAAAGATTTGTCAATTCCAAGTGAATGAAGCATTGGGTTTAACATATGCAGAATACTTGAAGCGAGTACTGCGGCAAGATCCAGATGTTATTCTTTTAGGAGAGATTCGAGACAAAGAGACTGCGCGGTTGGCATGCGAAGCCTCATTAACAGGGCATTATGTGTTGTCAACCATTCATACAAAAACAACTGCAGATGTAGTTTTACGACTTCTTGAAATGAAACTCGAACCATTTCTAATTGCAGATGCATTGCAGCTAATTATCCATCAGCGCTTGGTTCGTAAATCGTGTCCATATTGTTCAGTAGAAGAACAAATTCCTGCACCGCTCCAAGATTTGCTCCAAGTTGAAACGCAAAAAATGGGGCAGGGGTGTTACTACTGCAACAATACAGGTTATTTGGGTAGAATTGGATTGTTTGAAATCAATCAAATTAGCGAAAGAGCACGAGATTTTGTTTTTTCTTTTTTATCTCATGCAGATCTGGATCAATGCATGGAACTCCTAAATGAGGGCATTCGGTTTTCTATGAAAGACCATGCATCTACTCTCATTAAAAGAGGTTTAACTACATATCAAGAAGTACTCCCATGTTGGTGAAAAAAAAAGGATCAAAGCGACTGATTCTATCGTCCCAGGAAAAGCTTCAAACACTCTTTCAAATTAGCATAATGTTGTGTCAAAAAATATCAATTGTTCAATCACTGGAAATTGTACTTCAAACCCAAAAATCCAAAAAAATCCAAAAGGGTTGTCTGTATATCTTAGATCAATTGTCACATGGTAGATCTGTATCTGAATCGGTACATTCTATCTTCAAAATCCCTGCATATTTTTATGCAATTCTTCAAAGTGGAGAAAAGACAGGTCATCTAGGGTCGTACTTAATGGAAGCATACTCGTATGCAAAGAAACAGTCCGATATGAAGAAAGAGCAACGATCGCAAGCTTTTTATCCAATTTTTGTCTTTGTTTCTACCTTTTTATTGTCCTGCAGCATTGTTGCATTTGCCATTCCGAATATGATATCAATGGCTCAATCCTTACAATTGAAATTACCATCCTCAATTTTGTCAATTTCTTCTTTTTCAAATTGGCTGGGCGATAACTGGTCATTTCTAGCATTGGGTTTCTTCTTATTGATGTTAATTCTTTTCTATTTGTATAAGAATAATCGGTATTGGGTCGACTGGGCTTTACTGAAAATTCCTGTTTATAAATCACAAGTTCGAAAAAAAGAACTTCTTTCACTGTTTTCTCTTCTCTCTATGTTACTGAAAGATCAAATACCTCTGGAAAAGGCGTTGGAATTATCATTGGAAACAATTCAGAAAGAACCCCTTCGAGATGAGTTATCACTGATTTTTCAACAAATCCATACCGGGGAGTTAGATTTTATGCAATTCGCACCGTATTTTGGAAAACAAGTTTCCTTCCTAGCCTTCCTCAAATCTAGCGTTAATAAAGAGCAATTTATCGAAAATACAGATTTTTTAGTTTCTGTGATGTCTAAAGAAATAGAAGATCAGAAAAAAAGATTAACAAAACTTATTGAACCAGTTTCTCTAGGTTTAATTGGTTTAATGGTACTCTTTGTCATAACAAAAGTATACCTACCCATATTTGAAATGTTCGGATCCATGGAATGGATGAGTGGATTCTAGTAGAATTCATGATAGACTGATATACAAAGAATTTCAATCGAACTCATGGAGGATGCCGTGAAACAAGATGAAAAACCTTACGAAAATTTTGAACTAGATGATGCTGAAATCTCAGAGTCAGGAACGTGGACACCTAGACCAAAATCAAAAACAAAAAGCAATATACCAAAAATCATCTCCATTGTGGTAGTGTGTATTGTTGTTGTTGGATTGATATCCTATTATTTCCTACCTGGCTTTTTTGGCTTGCATTCGACGAACCAGGAAGTTACACCAATCGATAATGGTATTGGTGAAGAATCTCCAATTGTTGTGGGTGAATATGATGATCCAGAAGAGATCACACTACTCAAAGAAGAAGCAATGACACTTTTTGGAGAGCAAATTCAAGCTTACTTCTATGAAGATCCTGAGGTTGAAACCAAAATTAACGATTTTGAAAGCAAGATGAATGAGATTGTTCAAGCTACGCATGAATACTATGTTGTACAGAGTAATGGCGGTTGGGAAAAAGCAGAGTTTAGTTTTATTGATTTTTTACAAAAACTAGATTACGAAGGAGTTCGACTCAAGCAGTCTTCTGTACCGTATTATTTAGATCGACTAAAAGCCCTTGAGGCAAACAATGAAGAATAAATTATCACAATACCTAGAACTTGCAAACTCGTTACATGTCCAATATGCAGACATCCGATATGAAGACATCCAATCGCAGGAGATACGTGTTCGAAATGAGTCAGTAGATGCAAATCGAACCTCCACTCATATAGGATATGGTGTTCGAGTTTTGAAACAAGGAGCATGGGGTTTTTCTTCTAGTGATACACTGCATCCAAAAAGTATAGAAGAAACCGTAAAGCAAGCTGTTCAAATGGCTGAAATCTCTGCAAAAGTCTCTTCTCAAAACATCCAGCTTGCTGCAGTTCCTGTTGTTGAAGACTTTGTACCATCCGTTGCTAAACTAGACCCTTTTACTGTTAGCTTGCATGAGAAAATTGAACTTTTGAAACAATCTTCTTCTTTAATGAAGATTCTTTCAGTATTTTTACGCGAAGCATCCATGTCATTTCGAAAAATTCACAAATTTTTTCTTTCCACAGAAGGATCGTATATTGAGCAAATTCGACATGAAACCGGATGTGGAATTACCGCATATGCCAAAGGGGATCAGGGAGATATGCAAAATAGAAGTTATCCCAATGCTTTTGGGGGAGACTACTCTACTTACGGATACGAGTTTGTTAAGCAAACTGATTTACCAGGGCACGCTTTGCAATGTGCACAGGAAGCTGTTGCATTGTCCAATGCACCTCTTTGTCCTTCGGGTACAAAAGATATTATCATTATGGGGAATCAGATGGCTCTTCAGATCCATGAGTCAATAGGGCACCCTTCTGAACTCGATAGAGTGTTAGGAAGTGAAGCTGCTTATGCGGGTACTTCTTATATGACCTTGGACAAAAAAGACATCTCCCAAATTGCCTCTACCATCGTTGATATTACTGCTGATGCCACAGTACCCGGATCATTTGGTTATTTTGGATACGATGATGAAGGAGTGAAAGCACAAAAAGTTTATTTACTAAAAAGTGGTGTATTGGTTGGCTATCTCAATTCTCGAGAGACCGCTTTTGTAACTGGAGATACACCGATGGGTGCCATGAGAGCAGATGGATACTGGAATTATCCTTTAATCCGAATGACTTCTATCAATCTTTTACCTGGAAATCAATCTCTTGAAGAGATGGTACGCGATATTGATGATGGTATTCTTTTTGATGGAATAAAAAGCTGGTCAATTGACGACCGACGATTGAATTTCCAATTTGGGACTCAATATGGAAGAGTTATTCGAAAGGGTCAGTTACAAGAAGTAGTCAAAAATCCTACATATGTCGGTGAGTCTCCTTCCTTTTGGAATTCTTGCGATGCCATAGGAGATGAGTCACAGTATCATATTTATGGAGTTCCCAATTGCGGAAAAGGAGAACCAGGGCAATTAATGAAACTCTCACACGGAGCATCTCCAGCACGATTTCGAAATCGAAAAGTGGGGGTTATACAATGAGTATTCTCAATACAAGCTTAGCACAAAATACGGTTCAATATCTTAAAGAGCATTTTTCTGGATGGGAGTATCAAGTTTCTTTTCATCAGACAGAATCTACCATGCTTCGTTTTGCCAAATCGAACATTCACCAGAATAATCGTTCCGTTCAGACCACCATTGACATTGAATTGGCAAAAGGGTTACAGGTTGCAAAAACGACTCTACATGCAGAAAATTTTGAAGATGTTGTTTCATCGATAAAGTCTTTGCAATCGATTTGCGAAACGATTGCAGAGAACAAAGAATTTTCAGGTTATCCGTCTCCCCCTACACAGACTAATCCAATTAGGGAAAATCCAGAAATTGAACTGGATAACTTTTATGAAATGGGATTGTCTTTTTTCCCACCCTATTTTCAAAAAGTACAAAAAGCATCCTTCGAAGCCTTTGGTAGTTTTGCCTTTACCAATGCACGAGTAGCTTGTTTCAATTCAAGTGGTCTTCAAAATGAGTCTAAATCTTCCTCCGTGCAGTTTCAGTCTCAGATTATGAAGGAACGAGTTTCTGGCTATGCACAATCTACAGCAAAGACATTACAAGAGATTGCTATTGATAGGGTAGTTGAAGAATCCATTGAAACGTGCTCTAAAGGTTTTTCACCAGCTATGATTGAACCTGGTGTATACCCGGTTTTTCTGAAACCAGAAGCAGTAGCTGATATCCTTCGAATGCTAGCCTTCATATCTATGAGCACTAAAGCAATTGATGAAAAAAGATCCTACTTATCAGGGAAGATGAATCAGCAAGTCATGGATGCTTGTTTACAAATCACCGAGAACCCACTTCATCCGTTACAGATTTCACTATATCTCGATCATCAAGGGTATCCTCATGTAAAACCTGTACATATTATTCAAGATGGTTGTTTCAGAGAAATGGTATATGACAATAAATATGCAACCAAATTGCAAGCGGAAAATACAGGAAACGCTGTATCTACTCAAACCGGTCCAATACCAATGAATTTAGTTTTGGAATCCAAAAACACCTTAAACCCAGAAGAAATGCGATCACAAATGAAAAAAGGAATTTGTATCACTCGGTTTTGGTATGCCAATCCCGTGAGCCCAATTGATGGAGAAGTAACTGCATTAACAAGAGATGGTACTTTCCTTGTTGAAGATGGAATTGAAAAACCAATCAAGAATCTTCGATACTCCGACAATTTATATAAAGTTCTATCCCACATTTTGGCGGTAGGGAACGATTCTCGATTCCATGGTTCCTTTTATGGGGGAGTAGTAACCCCTTCCTTGCTATGTGAGAAGATGCGTTTTACAGAGGTTTTACCAGAATAACTTGCTGTTTATTCAATAGGATTCATTTTTTTAATATAGCGGTATATGGACGAAAAATCTTCTTCCTCCATGTTGTTGTTGCATAGAGCTGTATATAGGTTTTTAGCAGCATCTGCTGTAAATAGTGTGTGATTGAGTTTCTGTGATAATTCTGTAACCAGATTCAAGTCTTTTTTCATGCACGAGTTACTAAACTGAGCAGTGAAATCTTCTTGTTCTAAGGAAGGTTTTTTTGCTCGAAGTACCAGCGAATCACCACCACCATTACTTAAGATTTCCAATACTTTTAACTTGTCAATACCAACTGTTTCTCCAAGGTGAAGAGCTTCTGCCAATGTTGTCATAAAAGATCCTAAGCATAAGTTGTTGATCAGTTTCATTTTGGAGGCTAACCCAGGTTCAGACAGAAAATAGATATGTCGTGATAAAACTGACAGTAATGGGCGAATTTTTTCATACGTTTCTTCTTGGCCACTAACAAGTGTCGTTAACAATCCTTTTGAAGCCGGAATAACACTTCCCAGTACGGGTGCTTCAACATACTCAGCTTTTCGTTCTTTACACATCGAATAGAAATCAAGAACTTCTTCGAAGTGATTTGTTGTTGTGTCAATGATGATATGACCTGTTTTACAATTCGGAAGGAGTTCGAAGAGTATTTCTCGAACCGCTTTGCTATCATATACATTCAGAAAGATTGTTGAGCATTCTTTTCCAAGGGACGATAAAGATCTTGCTATCGGTAAAGATACATCTTGAAATACATCTTTTGATCGGTTCCAAAGCAAAAGGGGGATACTTTTTTCAGACAATCTTTGAATCATAGCTTTTCCTAGATTACCATATCCAACAAAACCGATTTGGTTGTTCATATTTCCTCCTAGATCATTTTTATGAAAGGTCTATTTTTTAGTTATTTTTTTTCTAAAACAGCTTCCCCTACTTGAAATAGTGCATATTTAGCAAGCAAAGGTCCAACGATTTGACTATAAATAACATTTGCTACAACGATTGTAATAATAAAATCAAATTCTGGAAAAATATTCTTCACAGTTAATGCAAATCCTATCGGTACACCAGCCTGCGGTAACATGGCATACCCTAGGTATTTACTAATTTTAGGGGGTATTTTGGCAATTTTACCTGCCCACTGAGGACTCCAGATTTTTCCTATAGAACGAAGAATAATAGTAGCAAGTCCGATCCAGCTAACGGATGGAAGAGTAGTAATATCAAGATTTGCTCCTGAAACGATAAAAAATACTAGCATAATCGGAGGAGAGAAATTTTCAATGACCGAAAATACTTCGGAGGACTTATTGGAGAAATTTGACATTGCACCACCAATTGCCATGCAGCATAAAAGGTAAGATAGATTGAAAACCGAGCAAAGACCTGTTGCAAAAAGAAGCATAACTAATGTGAAAAGAAGATAGTTTGAATTCCCATGAATGCGTTGGCATGCATACGCCAAGAGAAGACCTAAGATAAGACCTAAGCCAACCGATAAAACGATGTCAATCAAAGGAAAAAGGATAGAAAAGGCAACATTAAGCGTGGTACTTCCTAGCATCAAACCACTGACAACGATGATAGTGTTGAATAAAATGATACCCACTGCGTCATCGATCGAAACAGCAGCTAACAAGAAATTTGTGAAAGGTCCTTTAGCTTTGTATTCACGCACTACCATAAAAGTACTAGCTGGACCAGTAGCTGCAGCTATAGTGCCCAGTATGAGAATAGCAGGGATGGGTAAGTGAAACCAGTGATTGAGTAGAAGCAGCCCAACTGCAACGACAACAGCTGTAAAAACAGATTGCAAGACAGAAAGGACCGCACCTGGTTTACCGATTAATTTTAAATTCTTTAAAGAGAAAGTTTCTCCAATAGAAAAGGCAATGAAAGAAAGTCCAATTTGTGCAATGATAGAATCATAGGACATAAGGGTTGGGCTTATCAGATTAAAAAGAGATGGACTAATGAGCATTCCAATGACAATATATATCAAAACCGCTGGGTAATTGAATTTTTTCAAAAGTAAAGATCCAGCTAATGCAATGCTTCCGATAATGCCAATGTTTAAAAGAATATTGGACGTTATCAATTCCATTTTAGTACTTTCAATGCTCTACTGATGCCTCTCCTGTTTGGAATAGTGCATATTTTGCAAGTAAAGGTCCGACAATTTGACTATATACTACGTTTGCTACAACGATCGTAGTGATGAAACCAAATTCTGGAAAAGTATTCTTCACAGATAGAGCAAATCCTATCGCAACTCCAGCTTGTGGTAACATTGCATATCCAAGGTATTTACTGATTTTTGGTGGTAAATGAGCAATTTTACCAGCAAATTGGGTTCCCCAGATTTTACCAATCGAGCGTAATACAATAGTAGCCAAACCGATCCAACCAACGGTGGAAAGAATTGTGATATCAAGATTCGCTCCTGAAACGATGAAAAACATTAACATAATGGGGGGAGAAAAGTTTTCTACTACAGAAAACACCTCGGTGGATTTGTTTGAGAAATTTGAAAAAGCTCCTCCAAGCGCCATGCAGCAGAGTAGATAGGAAAGATGAAAAGATGCGCAAAGACCTGTGGCAAAAAGAATCATCCCTAATGTAAAAATAAGATAGGTTGAGCTACCGTTAATCCTCTGACATGCATACGCCAGAATAAGACCTAAAACAACACCTAATCCCAGAGAAAGGATAATATCGATCACGGGAACAAAGATTGAAAAACCAATATTCACCATGTTTTTCCCAAGCATTAGTTTGCTTACCACAATCATGATGTCAAACAACAGAATTCCTACAGCATCATCGATCGAAACAGCAGCTAACAAGAAATTGGTGAATGGTCCTTTGGCTTTGTATTCGCGTATAACCATAAAAGTACTTGCAGGGGCAGTTGCTGCCGCAATGGTTCCTAAAAGTAGTATGGCAGGAATGGAGAGATGAAGCCACTTATTAAAGAGAAGTAACCCACCTGCTACTACAATAGTAGTAAATACTGCTTGTAGAATGGAAAGTATTGCACCAGGTTTTCCAACATACCGTAAGTTTTTGATTAAAAAAGTTTCTCCAATGGAGAAAGCTATGATCGAAAGAGTAACCTGTGTAATTAATGAGTCATAGGACAAAAGGGTTGGATTGATCAGATTCAAGACCGATGGACTAATCAACATGCCAATGACAATATAGACTAAAACAGCTGGAAAACTAAATTTTTTCAGTAGCACCGATCCAATTAAAGAAATAATGGCAATAATGCCGATGTTTAAAAGAATATTTGAAGTAATCAACTCCATATGAATTCCTTCATTGTTTTGTTATTATGGATGAGAAAAAAGCGACTGAGAGATTCTTTGGGGGGTTCTAATCTCATGAGGAGGAATTTTCTTCTTTTTTTAATGGGTTGGCCAATCCATGAATTTGCAAAACAGGAAGAACAAACATGATGCCAGACCCTTCTTGGCTTAAATCAAGTTCATTCTGAATTTCTTTAATGGCTAGATTCAAAGTTTCTTCAGTTCGAATGACAGACATAATCATATGGTTTTCTTGGGTATGGTCAGCTCCAGATATAAATCGTCTGAGAGGGTAGAACATAGGCATGTCATCACTGAGAATTTGTCCCATTCCATGGGAATTAATAACTGTGGCACCACGCACATCGATTTCTAAGAATTTTGATAAAACCGAATTCACGCTACCACGGTTGTTCAGAACAATCACTAAAAGAAACATATTATCCTCTTTTCTATATTGAAGTATACGAGACTAGTATATTCTTAAAATCTGGATTCCATTCTACACTTGTTCGAAATACTTCAGAAATAAAACGAAGGGGTACTAATGTACGTGAGTTTACAATCATTGGAGGAGCATCCAATATAACAGTTGTTGAAATACCATCTTGTTCAATGATGGCTTCTTTTTTTCCAACAAAAAGTATAACTTTGCTTTGACCTTGATAAAGGGTAATTTTTCGGATATTTGGGTCCCAGTCTATGCGGACTTGTAAAGAGTCTGCTAAAAATCTCAAAGGTACCATTGTCCTACTGTTAAAAAGAATAGGAGGACTTTCCAACGTGACCAATTCGTCGTTGATGAATGCCCAATAATCACCAATCCACAGATTGATCTCGGTTACATTGGTAAAAGTGATAAAGCTTCGAACTTGAGAAAAACCGCTGTCTTTTTGCACTAACCAATCAATTGTATTGTAACGACGATTTGATGAGAAATGACTAATAAAACTCTCTTTACCAGTTTTGTCTAATAGGATTTCATGGTGATCTTCAATAAACCAAATTTTATTGCCATTCGTTTTACCTTGACTAAAGTAAGATTTTTTGATTCCTTTTTCAAACAAAGGTACATCGGGTTGGATATACAATCCCAAATCCGATATTGTTATTCTACTATCATGAGTTTCTAATGAGAGTGAATTTTGCTTCAGATCCATCACAATTGCTTTATTGAGTTGAATCGTTGAGAAACCATTCTTCAATGTTTTGAAAGTGACAGAAGCTAAATTTCCTGATCCATTCATTCCTTGACGTTTTCGTTCGCGTGAGATTGTAAGAGAAAAGACATTTTTTTGCAAGGAAGTTCTGATTTTGGGAACAACCCCGTCTTGTGAGAAAAAAGAACCATACTGAACCTGATTGGGTTGGAGTTCTAAGAAGGCGGGATCGAATTGAATCTCAAGAAAAGTGGAATCTGCATTAGCCAAATCTTTGCCTACAACATCAATCGTAAAGAAAGTATTTTTTTGTAAGTGCCATTGGGGAAAGTTTAAGAAAGCTTTTTGTTTGTTACCGTAAGGTAAAAAAGTAAACCTAGGGCATAAGAATACTGACTTATATGGACTCATCAAGTGGAACGACACTGTGTATGTGCTGGGGTATATAGACGACCTGGGAGATATTTTCACGATAAATTCACCGGGAGTGGGAATTGTTTCAGGATATACCGTAATTTGAAACATATCAGGGTTGTAGTTGATTGGGTAAAGAGATACAGAATCTGCAAAACCAGTACTTTGCACAGAAATGGTATAGTAAATGTTTTCTCCAAGAATCGCTACCTTATGATGATCATCTAGTGATGCAGAGAAGCTTCTTCCAAAAGAAGAATTGATACGAGATGCAGGATCTCCGTATAAGTTGAAAGAATAAAAGTTGGCATAATCAAAACTTCCCAGTACAGAGTATTTTTCCTTGCACTCCTCAATTGCATTGTAAAGAGCATCGCCAAAGCTTTGATTTCGAAGAGTAATATTTCGAACAACAAGATAGATGAATGTCTGGTTTCCACCATTTTGCAATGAATTCCAATCAATTGAATACCAATTGACAGAGGTGCCTCCAATAAAACAGCTGAAACCTTTTAGTAATGCCATTTTTCCTAAGTTTGAGTCATGGTTTGGGTATAGATTGGAGCAACATCCAGAGATAAACAAACCATGGTCTTTGGCCATGTTGTCAAAGGAACGATTATCCAATACTGTTTCTTCCGTAAGTTCTTTGCGTTCAACTTTTTTGTTACTATTTTTATCGGTATTCCAAATTTTCGTTATCAATTCTGTATGGGATCCATGACCTTCCCAAAGTACAAAGTCATAAGCTTCTTTGCCTAACAAAAACTCAAAATTCTTTTTTTTCAATGCATATTCTGCTGGATAGACAGAAGGTTCCATCCCACTCTTTTCACCCATTTTGATTGTACTGTAATGAAGAGGTTTTAAAAGGTCTTGAACGATAGACTCTGTAAGAGAAGCACCATCAGTTTTTGATGCAATAAAGTCCATTTGTTCTGTTTCTTCATTGGCATAATTCAAAATGGTAGAAGCTAACAAAGCTTTTTTTTGGGGTGGTCGATTTTCCGTTCGTATCATGCGATTGATGATTGTGGACACTTCCTGAGGAGTATTGAACGGTATTCTACCAATTCGAACTGCAGCGTGAAATGATATATCTTTATCTCCGATAAATTCACCAGTGAAACCATTTTGATTTTTATCTAAGTCTCCATCTAGTGAACAAAAGAAAAAATCACTCTGAATTTGATTGTGTTTATAAATCCCAGAATCTCTTGGATAAAAAGGATAAAAAGTTTCATAAGGGATTGCTGTATGGTTCCCAACTAATACAACATAGCGGAGATTCCATGATTCAAACTTACTAATAAGAAAACTACGAATCTGTTCTTGTTTGGTCGTTCCTGAGTATTGATTGAATATTTCACCGGTTTCATAAAATGCAGTTTGGAAACCCTGCTTTTGCCGATGCTTAATGAGAGGATTTAATACAGTTGTCAACCCCGGTGTGGAAATGATTAAATAATCTACCTGTTCTTTTATTGCTCCACTTGCATCTAAGGGTGAAAAGCAGAAGCTAAGTGTGCATAAAAAAACCACAAGTGATCGTAAAAGCTTATTATTCATTAATAAGGTAGTCCATGGAATTATCTGGATTCAACAAAAACTTCGAGAACACGTTTGTACTGCTCTCCATACAATCGAAATCCAGTGTTTACGAATATATTGTCAAATTGAACATAGGAAAGTTTCGCTTTTGGCACTGTTTTGGATACCCATTCAGAGGCTTTTACAGGGTCGCTTTCCATGCGAAAAAGAGTCGATGCAAAACTGAGATAATTTGAAGATAGCTTTGTGAAGTCATTTTCTTGTGGAGCTATCTGTGCATTAGAGGCATCTGTTTGGAAAACGATTCGATATACTTCTTGAGGATTCTTCAAGTAGAGTCTGCAACTAAGCTCTGACTGGGTTGCATCGTCATACATTTGACCATCAATGACCCAATTTCCAGTAGAGACCATTTTTGGTTCCCCGAACGTTAAATAGTAGGATTCACGAAGTTGATTTTGAAATGCTTGCACCTGTATTCCTGGTAAAGTTCCAGAATGAGTAATTTTCATTTGATCAATCATTTTTTTTGCATTTGGAGTAAGGACTGTCATATTCTCAAAATCTCTCATTGATTTTTCGAAATCATTGTTCTGAAAAAAGTATTCTCCCCGCTCGAAATAAGCATCGTTTAAGATTTTCTCAATTTCAGGGGTAGTTTTTATTTTTTTTGCTTCTAAAAGAAGTTGAATCCCATCCGTCAAATGGTTTTCTTCAATACGTTGCACTCCTTCTTCAAAAAGTTTTTGAAATTCTGTTGGAGGTGGATTGTTTACTACATTGGGTGGTGAGGAAGGTTTTTTTAAGAAAAAAAACTGTGTGATAAAAATTCCTGCAATAATAAGAAACACGATAAGAAGAAAAAAGAACAGTGGATTTTTTCGTGAAGATCTGACTCGCTGAAGTTGTTTAGGACAAGCGTACACGTTTGCCGAGATGAAAGATATAGAGTGTAGCCATCGATGAAGTGAAGCGACGCTTGATGCATTGACCGGTACTTCTAGTAGTTTTTTTTGTGCTCCATCAACATGCAGAAGAATAGTCCGATTAAACTCTCGTAGAATTTCTGAAAAATATATAGACTGAATGTCTTGAAGAGGGATAGATATCCGCTTTTTCCCAATCCACACAATAATAGCATTTAACGGCACATACTGTATTCTACATTTTTGATTGTGTGACCGAAAGCTAAACGTTTTCATCGCTATTCTCTTTCATGGTATTGAAACATCTTCATTATACTTTAACATAGAGGTGTATAAAATAAAAGTCTATCTATGTTAGCGAGGTTACTATGAAAGGTGTTGTCTTAGCCGGTGGTGTAGGATCAAGACTTGACCCTTTAACAAAAGCTACCAACAAAACTTTGTTGCCTATTGGTCGGTATCCCATGATTTATTATCCTCTATCCAATATGAAACAGTGCGGCATCCAAGAGATCATGATTGTAACAAATCGACAGGATATTGGGGATTTTGCAGCAGTGTTCGGATCTGGGTCTAATATGGGGCTTCATATTATTTTTGCAGTGCAAGAAAAACCTTTGGGAATTGTGGATGCTTTAAAAGAAGCAAAAGAATTTACAAAGGGAGATTCTATGATGTTGTTTCTAGGAGATTGTATTTTTGAAAAACCTATTCGATATTTCTATGAAGGATTTATCAATCAGCAACAGCAAAAAGGAGCACGAGTTTTACTGTATGAAGTGCCAGATCCGCAAAGATTTGGAGTGGCTACTGTGGAAGGAAACTATATTACAGAAATTGAAGAAAAACCCCAGCAGCCAAAAAGTAATTTAGCAGTTGTTGGAGCATATCTGTATGATTCAACTGCATGGGATAAAATTCCTTTTATTACTCCATCTGCTCGCGGAGAATATGAAATCACTACCCTGAACAGTATGTATATGCAAGAACATTCTCTGCAGTTTGATATAGTGGAGGGCAAATGGTTTGATGCTGGTACCTTCCAATCTATGCTGGATGCAGGAACAGTTATGATGAAAGCATGGGATGCATCTAAATAGGAACAGAGCTACGCCCAAAAGAATTTTATTAAACTTCATAGTACTTGTTCTTGTATTTTTTCTTCATGCTGAATTTATACAGGCAAGACATCTAGACCTGTATTTGCGAGTTGAACCTGTTGTTTTGGGCATCTATACACAAGGAAATGATGTTGCGTTGTATTTGTGTACTAGTGAGAGTACCAATACGTTTCAGGAAATTGACCTTGAAATACAGTTCTCAAACTTATCCTTCAAAGATTGTTTTCCAGGAACTATTTACCATGGCTATGAGAAACCTTCCGTTACAGTGGAAAAGAAGGATCACCAAATTCATTTGCGTATACAGGGAACAGGTAAAACGTCTCCCTTGTCCAATGTTCAAAGCATTTCCATTCTTATATTTGAAGCAAACTCTCCAGGAAACGCACGATTTTGGATATCACAAGGAACAATCAAAGACACACAAGATCGTCGTCTTCCATACCACTTTTTACCTTCTTCAATCCAAATTCAACATCCTCAGAATAAAACTATTGAGCTACAAATTGGTTCAAGAAAATACCTTTCAGATTCTCAACGAAAAACTTTTGCTCTACCACCCGTCATTGTTCAACAACGAACATTTGTTCCCCTGCGATCTATTGCTGAGGATATGGGAGCAAATGTTGAGTGGATTCCCAAAGATTCGATGATTCTTGTTCAAAAAAAACCTTTACAAATTGAAATGAAAATTGGAAAGCTGATGGTTGTTATAAATGGAAAAACTCGTTATATCGATGTACCCCCACTTCTATATAAGAATACAACCATGATTCCTTTGCGTTATATTGCAGAAACCCTCGGAGGAAAAGTGTCTTGGAATGCACAAGGGCAGCGTATCAAAATTGACTACTAAAAAAGAAAAACTGAAACACATTAAGATCGTTTTCATTACACATAAGTGGCAGGTAACTTTTTTTATTGTCACTCTTGTTGTATTTATTGTTTTTGTAACCTATGCTTCTTCTGGTCCTTATATTGACGATCACTACTGGTATTTAGCAGATGTTGAATCCATTATTCAAGGACGTGGTGTTCAATCCAATAATGTATTTCCAATTGAAGCAATACAAGGCAAAGTAATCAACAATCCTCCTTTTGTGCACAATTCCCCGTTTATATATCTAGCTGCTTTTTTGGGAATCTTTTTTGGTGCTTACAACGGTTGGATACTTTTAGCAGTTTTATGTAGTTTGCTTGCTGCATGGCTTATTTATAAAACTGTTTTACTGTTTGCAAATACTCCCACAGCGCTTCTTGCAGGTGGTTTTTATTTAATTTTACCAGGCACTGTTTGGAATTCTTCTGAACTCATTGTAGAAGCCATGATAGCTCCCTTTATTGTTTTGATTATATATCTGTATCTATCTTCGAAAGATCGTTTTTTGTCTTGGGTAGGAATGATTCTGATTGCAGTTTTTGTTTCGATCACTAAGGCAAACTTTGTGTTGCTTTTTGGTATTATCCCTTTTACTTTTCTTGTGCATCACTTTCATAGAAAGTTCTTCGTATTTCGTACATTCATTTTAATTTTTATAGCGGCTACTACTTTTTTCGTTGTAACTCCTTTGTTCCCCAACAATGCTGCTTCTTCAGAGAATTTTTTACAATCTTACCTGAACATCATTCATGTGGGTGTACCCGGAAAAACAAGCAATATGGAAACGTATTTCAACATACAACCACCCAATTATCGCTTTGATGAATATGTAGAGAATTTGTATCTGAAAATAAAAAAGAGCATGCGAATTCAATTCTTGAATACTAAAATGGATGGGATAGCTTTTTATATTCCCTTCAATATATTGTATTTGTTGTGTATCATAGGGTTCTTTTTTTCAGTACAACGAAAGAAAAAGCTTGAAAAGCTTTTTTTTACTGTATCCCTTGTGCTTCTGTTAATCTATTTACTAACGATTTGCGTTATGCAGAATCAATTTCGTTATATGCAAATGTTTTATCCCATACCGTTAATCGGTGCTTTTGTAGTTATCTATAACAGGCAAAAAGAGTATACTCAAAATCGAATAAACATGTTGTTGAATACATTTCTTTTTTCAATTGTAGTTCTTTTTCTTGTTTATATTAATTTTCATCTAATCCAACAGCAACGGGCAGATGGGATCTCTTCTGAAAAAAGATCACAGATCTTTTCGGAATACGTTAATTTTCTATCTCCATCGGATGCTATCATGGTAGAAGGCATAAAGCACTATACTCTTTACAGCTATGCTCTTCAACCACGATGTGTATTATATGTTATTGATGTTTACACCAAAAAGGAGCTCGAAACGATAATGCGAAACGGTGATGCCAAGTGGCTGTTATGTGAGGATTCTTCTCCTATTATAGATACGTTAGACGTTATTGGTAAGATTAGGTATAGGCTGCCCTCACCTATGCACACTCTCATTTTAACAAAACTTGATTAGAACTAAATAATGGAAAAGAACAAAGTTCTACTCAACTTCTTTTCATCATAAATTAAAGAAAACTTTGATATGAGAGCAAATGTACAGAATTTCTGTTTCAGAAAGACCATAAAACATGGGAAGTCTCAGTAATCGAGAACTTTCTTTGGATGTGAAGTAGTCTTGCCCATGAAATCGTCCATATTTTTTCCCCGCGGGAGAAGAATGCAGCGGGATATAATGAAAAACAGAATGAATGCCTTGTTTTTTTAGATAGTCCATGAGGGAGTTGCGTGTGTTTTCGTCTTTTGTTTTGATATAGAACATATGTGCATTGTGTTTACATTCTTTTGGGACTGACGGTAAGATCAAAATACCTTTTTCTTGCAACAATGTTAGTTCGCTGTAGTAAAGA
>CAZOYI010000098.1:0-2308 GCA_964583965.1 uncultured Caldisericota bacterium | reverse complement strand
ATGATCAAGGAATATGGTTCTGATTGGTAATAAAGCCCTCACCCCCTGTAAGAACCAGGGCTTCTAAGCCTGCCCTCTTCACAGGGGGAGAGGGATTGGCGGAGTTTGGATTAATGAATGGACAGGCAGGTAGGGGGGCTGTCCCAAAAGTCAATTAAAACAGTCCCTTCGCGAAATAGAGAAAATTTAATATAATAGGGGTATGAAAAAACATAACCACGGACAAGTCATCTACAAACCATATCAGCAGGGGCAGATGAATATGCCACTAGATATAAGTGACATGATTCCAGACAAGCACATTGTGCGTGTCGTAAACCAGGCAATTGACGAAATGGATATCAGTGGGATAGAAAAGCAATATAAAGGTGGAGGAACCTCCAGCTACCATCCCTGCATGATGTTGAAGGTATTGATCTATGCCTACACACAACGGACCTTCACCAGTCGTCAAATAGCAAAGGCATTGAGAGAGAATATGTATTACATGTGGCTGAGTGGTGGAAATCGGCCAGACTTTCGCACAATCAACCGGTTTCGAAGCGAGATTGTACGGAAAACGATGGATGAGTTGTTCACGATGGTGCTTGATTATCTAAATAGGGGAGGTTATATCAAGCTAGAGAAGTATTTTTTAGATGGGACAAAAATTGGAGCAAACGCAAATCGGTATAGTTATGTGTGGAAGAAAAATACCCAGCGATATAAGAAAGCATTGAAAGAAAAAGTGAAGGGTTTGCTGGATGAGATCGAGGTGGCCAACGAAGCAGAGAATCGTGAATATGGGGATCATGACCTGGAAGAAATGGGTGAAACAGCCGAGGTCGATGTAGAAGGCTTGAAAGAAGTCGTCGAAAAACTGAACAAGAAATTAAAGGAATTGGAACAAGAAGGATCAAAGGATGAAAAGAAGGAAGACAAGAAGAGAGTAAAGAAGCAAGTAAACCAGTTACAGGAAACGTTTTTAAAGCTAAAGAAATATGAAGAACAAGAAAAAATACTGGGTGGGCGAAACAGTTATTCTAAGACAGATCATGATGCGACTTTCATGCGTATGAAAGAAGACCATCTACCCAATAGCCAAACCAAACCCGGTTACAATGTTCAGATTGGAACCGAAAATCAGTTTGTGCTAGGGTTCAGTATTCATGACAATCCGAGTGATTCTGTAACACTAATTCCACACTTGAAACAAGCATATGAGAAAATGCTCAAGAAACCAATCCAAGTCATTGCCGATGCAGGATATGGCAGTGAAGAAAACTATGCCTACTTGGAAAAAGAAGGTATTGAAGCTTATGTGAAATACAACTACTTTGACGACGAACAACGCAAGGGAGGATCTAAAAGTCAACGTTACAGGACAAAAAATTGGCCTTATGATCCTGAAAAGGATATATTTATCTGTCCGGAAGGTAAACCACTGCATAACGAGAGGACGTATTTTCGGACAACACAAAATGGATATGTAACCGAAGTGCGAATGTATCGTTGCCAAGATTGTAATCAATGTCCGGTTGTAGAGCTGTGTAACAAATCAAAAATAGGGCGGACAATCTCAGTAAGACCCAGAATGGAAGGCTATCGACAATCTGCCAGGGAAAGATTGACTTCTGAAACAGGCTTGAAGTTGCGTTCGCAACGCTCTACAGAAGCTGAGACAGTATTTGGGCAGATAAAACACAATTGGGGGTTTAGAAAGTTCTTGTGTAGAGGAAAAGAAAAAGTAAAAACAGAATGGGGTTTGTTATGTATTGCCCATAATTTGACAAAAATGGCGACCTATTGATCGCCATTTTTAATTTTTTTCTTTCCCGTTTATGATTCCGATCCAATTATTGTTTGTTTGCTATCCGTTTTCGTGCTTTTTAGTCAGCCCCTACATGTAAGAATAGCATCTGATCGATCCAAATAAAAGGATGGTGACGCGCCACGCGATGACAGCTCCTTATGTGACAATCACCCGCCCCACGGCATAGTCAGTCATCCGTTTATCCGTTTGACATCCGTTGACAGGCTTGAAGTTGAGACCACCAGCGTCTTGCGATTATGACTCTACGCAACTAGTTTTTATACATTATAGTAATGATAGCTCCTTATAGATGAGCATTCTTTTCAGCATGGAGCTGGACAAGCCAGACGGCTTGTCCCACATGTAAGAATAGCATCTGATCTATCCATATAAAAGGATGGTGACGCGTCACGCGATGACAGCTCCTTATGTGACAATCACCGTCCCCCACGGCATAGTCAGTCATCCGTTTATCCGTTTGACATCCGTTGACAGTGTTGAAGCGGATAACACCAG
>CAZOYI010000097.1:0-6620 GCA_964583965.1 uncultured Caldisericota bacterium | reverse complement strand
GAGTTCCGCATTTCGCCAATCAATTTGTTTATTGTCGTTGAAATCGAATCCTACATTAAGATTGTATGGATAGAGATCTTGCATAAAGTGATCTGCAAACAAGAAACGGTCTCTTTCGCTAAAATTCCAGGATTCAGGACGGTTGGTGTAAACAGTAAACCGGGCAGTGTTTTTAATACCACCTCCGCAAGTGCTAACACCTTTGGTTACACCTTTGATAGAAAGACCTCGAGCATCCTTAACGGCAACTTTTACATAATAAACACGATTGTCAGCTGCAGTAAGAACAAAATCAGGCTCGCCTGGAATTGTATATTCAGTATTGGAAGGATCTTCGACGTTCATCACTTTGTATTGAACATCAGCTTGCTCAACTTTTACTTTTGCAATACCTTTATGACGGCGATCTGGAGTATAGACTTGTACCTCAAATTCGCCTTTGTCATTGGCACAAAAACCTCGGAATACATATTGCCCCACAGAAGCATTGGAGAAATCAATATGGATTGGATTGAATGGGTTGTTAGATTGAGAATACAAAGTATTATTGTTTGCTTCGCGATAATCATCATTGTGTAGATCAGTTCGCAACCAATAATACTCAGGTAATGGATCGGGATGATCATCAACAAAAAGATGTTCCCAAATAGCTTCAGGTTCAGCTCTATATCGTAATGGTAAACCCTTCATGAAGCCTAAATCAGCTCCACGGGTTAGGTCTACTGCTCTACCATCTTCGTCGGTAACGCGGAATGTTAGGGGAGAACTGGGATCTACCATTTCGGGTACGCATCCAGCTGTTAAGACTGTAGGATTAACAGAAACAGAAAGATCGAGGTGAGGTACAGGATTGATTCTAGCTTGACCAGCTAAATACACTTCGTGAGAGAAATAAGATAGAACAGAATCCACCTCATCGCCTTTCCCACCTGCATCTTTTGGGATGAAAGCGCGATCATTATTATCGTCGCCATATTTGTAAGCACTCACATAAATAGGGTTAACTTCCCACTCAGAGACGACATGATCTGCATCTTCCATGATAGAACTATCAAGTGTAGAATCATCACTACCAAAAGAAATAAAACCAATATCAGTTCCGACATCAACAAGTTGATTACCATTTTCAGAAGATAGATCAAACACATACCTACCGTTATTGACGTTGTATGTCCTACCATCAATTACACCACCTTTCCAGGTGTTGGTTGCTAGGTCATAACTACCCATAATTTCGGTTTCGTAATCAGCAAAGGAAATTTTACCATCTTCGTTGATATCACTCGCTTTGGGATATTGAACTGCAGAATTCTCTTCGCCAGATGCCATTCTTGAGATGAGTACAGAGGACATCGGCATACCTTCTACATATGCATCGCCAAAACCAAACTGTCCATCCATATCCATTCCTCTTCCTTGCATATGGACACGAATACCGCGATCCTGCCATAAATATACATAGGCATCATTACATAGATCAACATCTTGGAAAGTTTCAAATTCTTGTAATGTCAAGCTAATGGTATGATCCATTTCGATCTCGAGTTCTTCTGGTATATCGGTAATGGAAAGACCATGTACAATAACACCATCCGTTGGAGGTTCAGCGCAGCAATCCTGGAATTGTTTTAATGTACCGTCACCAAGTTCTACTTGTATGGTCACAAGTCCTGCTCCAACAGGAACAATTTCGTCTACAACAATAACATTAGATAAGCCTGTATAGTCTAAATCGTTTCTTTCTCGAATGACTGTATTGATAATTGACTTACGGCGTTGATCAGATTCAGCCCAGTTTGCACCAACAATCTGGGTCCAATCTTTACCTTGGAATTCATACCAATCGCGGTTTGTTTGATCAATTACCACTTTACCAGACCAATCCCATAGAGTGGGCAAGTTCATCCCCATACCCAAACTTAGGGTAACAGAGTTTTTCACATGATTCGTGACTTGTGGACATTTGAAAGGTCCTTCAATCATGATACGGTTGATTCTACGATCAGGAGGAGCATCAGGGTCTAATGTAAGAGTATTGCCTTCACCATCTTGCAAAATGAAGTAGAATCCGTAATCAGACATAGGTCCAAATTCCATACCCAGTTTGTTGAAATCTGTAAACTGGTTCGTATCAACATCGTCGTACCAATACCACCACCATATAGCAGGATAAGATAAGTACATATTCATATCCATAAAACCATAGGCACGAAGTAGATGAGTATTTCCGCCAGGATATGCACGGAAATCTCTTCCAACATCTTTTACAATTGGGTCATAATAGAAGGATATTTGAGGTGTAGGTGGAGGCATTTCAATAGTGGGAGGATTCATTGCGTTTCCAGAGGTGTAATTTGTTTCTGAGAATTGTAACGAGTGGTCAGATATTCTCATTTCAACAAAGTTTACATAAGGATCAGGAGGAAGCACCTTGAATTCTTTTGTGCCGCAATAATCTATTCCGCGACCATGAAAGTTAAACATCAAGGTTTCTTCACTACCCCCAAGTAGTTGAGGATTTGTTGCAACAAAATGAGGGGGATGTTCAATAGCGTTATTATAGTCGTAGATAATGTGGTCTGTGTATACACGCATTTTCAATTTTGTGGATGCATCACGTGGGACAAATGCCATTTGGATTTCTCCACCTGGATCGCCATAGCTCACCTGTCCGTAATTTGTTAAGAGAGAGTTGACACCATATGAGATAACCTCAAATCGGTTGATACCATCAACTCTGAAGAGATCACCAGGAGTAATTTCATTGTTATAGGGAAGATTACCTGGTCCAACATCACATAGTGGCCCAATATTTTTCTCTGAACAATCCATATTAATCCAAGACAATGTTCTGTTATCTTCATTATATGTTGGTTTGTTCATTTCTGGATCTGGATCGTTAGGATAATAAGGAGATTTTGACAATGTATCGGTTCCATTTAAGATACCGTATGGTTGAGTATCTTTCCAGTACCAATACAAGAAACTCCCGTCAGAATTGAGCTGAACAATCACTTTGGGTTCAACTTCGAATTGATCTCCCCAAAGCTCTTCAAAAAGAATATCACGGGCTGTAAATAGATACTCTACTCCAGCCTGATGAACATTATAATTCGCATATGTTAAATGGCCATATGGAACTGCAATTCTTTCGTCGCTTGGATCGTTGACGTCATTTGGATTATCAGCATCAATCAATCGAATGGAGTAATTTGGAAATCTTTCATATAAAGTTTCTACACATTTGCTTGCTGCAAATATTTTTATGTCTTCTGGTTCTACTAAAAATTCATGTTTTGCAAAGCAATCATAATACTTCGAGACATTTTTAGGGATGTTCAAAATTTCTGCAGCTTTTTCATAAAAATCTACATTGTACAACTGAGCACTTCGGAAATAATTGAAAGCAAGTACTAAAAATGGTGTGGGGAGGGGAGCATCAAAGTCATTCACGATGCCTAGTTCGTTTTTGTCTTGATAGGGATACATAAAGGTATCTTTATAATTTTCAATAGGAAATATATCAGTCACTCCACCTGAATCTTTAAAAGCCCAAATCCGAATTGGGAAATTTTTATCTTCAGTTCCTGGAGAACCACGATAAGGTGTAACTTGTATGGTGATGTTTTGAGTAGTATGATCAAGTTTTTTGATTGCTAAGAATGGATTGGAAATGGTGTTAATGATCTGTTCCCAAGTACGTTCACCAAATGTTGCATACCAATCAATTGCAATAGAGTCTTCAATAATGACGTAGATTTCTTCTCCATTTTTAAGTGGAGTGGTAAGGGTAATGTCCACTTGGGTTGTTTGCTCTACCTTGAAGGGGCTGCTAAGGGTTACTTCGAGTTTCAATTCGCCAGGTTGTACTGGCTCGTCTATAAAGCGGAAGTCGCAGTTAAAACCGGTGCTAATTTTGTGAATTGGGTTTTGATAATACCAGAAATCACCAGTGGAAACGGTGCTTCCGCATATATAGTTGCTATCGTTGATGGTAATATCCATTAAACGTGTCATACCGGACACAACAACAACATTGTTTACATTGTAATGTGGTTGAGCTTCAGAATAGAACGAATAGGATTCATACGATTCTTCACTTCTGTAAAGAGCTTCACCATTGTCATACCAGTGGTTGATATCGATATCTTCTTCAGGATAGCTTTCATCTTTGAAGAAGTAGCGAATGTCCCATTCGTCTTGTCTGGTAGAATATCTATTGAAGTATCTCAAGGGAAGTCCTACGTCAGCATCGCCCATACTAACAGTTGTTCCAGCGGCATACTGAATTTCGTTACCAGCTACAATGACATGTACGCCGTTGATCCGGATGTCACCTTCATTGACGATATGAGGATTACTTTCCCAGTCATAGGTAGTAGGATCAGTAGATCCATTAAGAAGCTGAGTATTTTTATTCTGATAAATAGGTTCTCCGCAACCATATGTAAAAGGTCCCTGTATGGCATTTTGTGGGTCTTGTAAACTTGGTACAGGAGCGGAGGTATCATAATAAAGAATGTCGGTATCGGAGAACTCAAAATAGGGTTCATTGATGTCGTCGGTCAAAGGTTCTATGGTCATTGGGATCAATGCATTGCCGTAGTCTTTGGCATTGACGCCATTGACAACACCAATAAATTCTTCTCCACATCGTTCTTCTTTGAAATCATCGGTGAGGTTTTGCTGGGTCAATTGATCGTGTTTTAAATTAATTCCAATATGGTTATCAATACCGTTGTCTTTCCAGATTTCAACACCGATGTATTCACGGTAGTCGAGTTTGATGTTTTGGAAGGTAGTGGCAGGAATAAAGAAGGATTGTCCGTTGGGAGCAAGGACAGTATTCTTTTGAATGCGTTGTGCATTGGCGGTAATATCCCCATTGGGTGAACGAAGTCGTGCTGCTGCAGGAGAGGGCATCAGATTGATGTCGCCGGTAGAAATATCCACATCGGTTCCCATCCATACATCGGTTTCTACCGATAAATCATAGGTGGGAGATTCACAGCCGCCTCGGAGAATTTCGGAGAGAATCAGAACGTCTCCTTGGGTTTTGGTAATAGCATCCCAGCCAACCAATCCCATTCCATCACGGTTTCGATCTTGGTTGCGATAGTTGCCAAACACACCCGCATAGGAGGTTAATTCATGACGATCAAAGTCACTGGCGGAATAGGGTTCGGTTCCATTCAGGAGAACGGGCCTGTAGTTGTTCAGATCAAGTTTGGTGTTGACAGGAGAATAACGAAGGTCGGGGGAAGTGCCGGTTTCGGGATTGGCGATGGATACTTTGCCGTCTCCATTGGGGTTGATTCCATTGGTGGCATCTTCGTCTCGATCCAAGTAGATGAATTCGGTTTGGAAGTACCCATAGCGATACATGGAATCAAAATAGATATGGGTCAGGTCATTGGCATCGTTGGGGTTGATTCCATTGCGAATCGTTTCGGTATGTTTCATGTAGGGGGCAAATCCATGGAGGAGTTTGCGTTCGTCCCCTTCCAAGATTCCATTGCCATCGTAATCGGTGGGAGCATCCAGGTCACCTGGTTGCACAACGGTGTTGGCTTCGTAATTTTTAACAACGGAGCCATCCCAACTGACATAGGACATAGGGACCAAACGAGTGTCGCCCACTTGGACTACATCGGCTTCAATGTTGGTATAGAAGAGAGGTGTATAGGTATCAATGTAGTGGGGATTGTCTTGACCGGCTTGGTATTGTACACCGTCAATCAAGCAATCATCGAGAAGGACTTCTTGGTTGTTACAGCCTTTTCGATAAATATACTCGTACGGATCAAAGGATCCATTTTCAGTACGAGCCATAGGTTCATGGAAACGTTCTTCCGTGAAATGAGGCTGTTGTCGTTGATTATCGGATGCACGGAAAGGGACAAGAGTGAGACCAACATCCCATTGATAATTTTCGACAATCGTAGGATCAAACGATACGGCATCTTGGTCATTGGGTCGATTTTCATAGGATGGGTTGGAGTCGTAAATGTTGCGCTGAGGAGGATAATCCACCATGTCAGACCAACCAATTTGCCATTTACGAGTGCCGTAGCGAGTTCCTTTTGCCTCGAAGGTTAATGCTGTATTCGGGTTGTAGAGACGATGATCTGGGTTGATAATATAGGGTCCCTGTGTATTGTTATCTGACATTGGGTCCACCATATATAGACGATCACCATGTAATGCATGAGATTTTGTGCGGCAGCTGCCTGGAATGTAGTGAGAACTGGCAGGATCGGTGTAGGCATTGTACCTACAATCATGGAATCGCCCATCTGGATCGAACCATAATTGACCTGCAGAGTCTAACACAATATACCAATGATCGTATTCTTGCGAATCGCCACCATCGGGTACAACTGTTAAGTAGACATCTGTCCATGCAACCGGTACAACATCGGACTGACCGAGTTCTGCAGGAACATTAATCGAATGCTCTCTTGCTTGAAAAGCATTGGGCATAGGATAGCTCTCGCGACCCCAAACAGGAATATTGGAGTTTTGTTGCCATGGAAACACTCGAGCCGGATAAAGTGGCAATCCATCACGGTCAAAACCTACTTTAACAAAGCGGTTTGCAATAAACGTCGCAGGTCGGT
>CAZOYI010000096.1:0-3014 GCA_964583965.1 uncultured Caldisericota bacterium | reverse complement strand
TCCAATGAGAAATACTTTCTGGACAGAAAACTTCTTGTACAGCATGGAAGCAATTATCTTGGTCATCAAAAGGTAATCTTGAAATTTCTTCTTTAAAAGATATTTCTTCTCACGTTTTCTTTGATCAAGATAATAACGATACTCGCTCCATTTGGCATCAGGGTGTTAAAATTGACTCACTCGTAGCCTCATTATACAGAAAAACAGGCTTCTTCACAAGAAAACAATAAAACTTCTAGAAATGTTAACAGTATATAATGTTCATTCCTGAAGCTGAGTCTGTTCAAAGATAGTCTCATCACATTATTCGTTGCCAATTCCAAAACTAAAAGCACTTTCATTCGACAAGCTGGAAGTCAGTGCCATCGGTATGAACTCGAAATACTTTATTGGCTCTAGAATGGCAATATACCCAGTCTTCTTTTTAGTTTTCTGTTTGTACGTCAAAATCTATAGCTGCCAGGTAGGTTTCTTGGTTTTGCTGGATTTCAAGTAGAATAACATTTTCATGAAGTTCAACAATCTGGGCTCGAACAACTGAGAAAGGAAATGAATAGGATTGAAGAATTGTCCCAGTTTCAACATCTATGATGTGAAATTGATCTAGTTCATCAATTACCAAGATAGTTCTTTTGGAAATGGGAACCACATTCACAAATGTTTTTAAACCATTAGGAAGATTGCATTGCCACTGTAGTTCTAGAGTTTCTGTATCAATAGCGTTTAAAGGACCATTTCCTCGAATAAATACCGAATCGTTTGCATATTCTAAGATCTGCCAATCAGGTCTTTCTGATTCTTCTCCTTCTTGATTTCCTTCATATATTCTTTCCAGTTTCATAGTTTCTTGGTGTAAACGATATGCATCCCCATTCCTATAGCTTGAATAGAAATATGGTTCTACATCAAACCACAACTGGTTCATGCTGTACCTATCATACGATCCTACATAGAGGGTACTTGTATCAATAAACGTAGATTTTTGCGTTGGTAAATCGATTTGAAAGATTCTCGCTCCCAATTGACCTGCACCTCTGAAATCATCACTATATTCAGCGGTAAGTTTTTTAAAATTAGAGAAATACAGTTTGTGTCCATGGACGTAAAGCATGGAATCAATAAACCAATCATCTACATGAAATCGCCATGCTTCTTTACCTGTTGCAGTATCTAATGCAACAACATATGCCTCAGGTCGAAGAGATTTTTGAAAGGAAATTTCAGATTTTGATATATCCCAGGCACTTCGGATATTTAACAAAAGCCATTTTCCATACAAAGCACTGCTATCCCAGATTTTTACACATTGTTCCGATTCTGCCAAAGGGTGTTTCCATGTTATCTGCCTCGTTTGTAAATCAAGCGAACATACATTTTTGTCAGCATCAATATAATACAGTGATTTACCGTCCACTTGAGGCTTTGTTTTTATCAAAGCATCGGAATTGAACTTCCAAAGAATATCACCAGATTTGACATCCACAGCTTGGATCGTTGCATTTTGTACAACATAGGCAGTCAAACCATATTGCGTATAGCAAGGCTTCTTAGATTTTTCAGGCAGTAAAGATAGTTTCCAAGAAACTGATAAACTTGGGTAGAGTAATGTAGTGTCTGTACCAGTTACGTAAACAGGATCAGCTTTCATAAATGGAACTTTAACAAATTCAGGAAAATCTTTTACACCTTTGGGACAAAGGTCTTTCCATACAGAATTTAAGAGCTCAATATTCGTGACACATGGAAACACATCTACTTCCCGTACTTCCTTGCATTTCTTTGTCATTGCATTGAAAATAAACAACCGTTTTTCTGAAGCAATCGCAATTTCGTTCTTGTTTATGGGTACTGCTCTAGATTCCTTAAGCCTTTCTTCCTTGTTTTCAACTTGATATGGATTTTCAAAACGCCAAAGCTGATTCATTCGAAAAAACCACGGGCCAGTAGTATGTCCAGTTAGAACAGTATTGCCATTTCCATATATTAGCATATCCTTGTCAGCATATTTGATTTTGTTAATGTAGAAGGGATAACTGATGAAATGACAATTTTTCTGTTCCTTGGGAATTATTTTTTGAATTCCTTCAGAATACCAAGTACTAACATAAATATAATCTACAACTGCTTTGTCTATGTTCCAATACAAAGCAGATGTTTTAAAGGAGTTAGTAACCTTTTGCGTATGTAAGTCCAATTCGTAGATGATACTGTATTTGGGTGACTTCATTGAGGCATCCTTTGTATACCAAAAGTATAAAGAATCATCAATGATTACAAGTGGAGAATTAATAGAGCATTTGGATTGGTAACGCCAAGCTGTTTTTCCTGTTTTTTTATCCAGGGCTATAATGCATTCAAAAGTCGATTTTGGAAATCCAATTCTAGTTGTAAACAGAACCCAATCTTTGTACAAAACAGGTGGAAAAAAGTCACTTTCGAGTTGATCGTCAACATCATAATAATCATGCTTCCATGAAATATCTCCTGTGTTTACACTCACTGCAACAATATCTGAATTGTCGCTCTTGAAATAAACATTGGTTGCATCCATTACCAATGTCGAATCAATAGTAGAGAACTGTAAATCTGTGACAGAGTATTCCCCAGTAACCCAATCAAGAAATACGAGTTGTCTTTCATGATTTACAAAACAGGTCTTGGTACCATAGCTTGGACATCCAAACAGATTCTCAAAAACAGAAGCAGCATATTCCTTTGACCATTCTTGATACGAGTATGGTTTCGTACCATCAAACATTCGACCAACATTGCATCCCATAAAAAGATATGTAGTAAAAACAAACAATAGAATTAAAACCCACAATCTTTTCACTTTTCATTCCTCTTTTTCAAGATACTGTTGAATTTCAGTAGAAATTCCTTTTGGACTGTCATAAAAAGGTGAACAACCAATATTTCGTTTTTTTAATACTCATATAACCTTCTCACTCACCAGTTCCAGTTCTACCCAAGTTGGTGATCCTCAAATAAAAATACATCCTACTCCAATTCTT
>CAZOYI010000095.1:0-2474 GCA_964583965.1 uncultured Caldisericota bacterium | reverse complement strand
ATCATCCCAAAAAGGAACATAATACTAATAGCGACAGATAAGAGCTTCTTCATAGTCGACTCTCCTTTTCCAATTGGCCTGATAAAACCAGAGTCACTTGCATTGTTATCACCCTATACCAGAAATTCAATTGTAATCAGCTTAATTCTTTGATTCCACTCAACAGTAGCATCAAATATTTCTGATACAAAATGGATAGGAATACACACATGACCATTATTCATGACAGGAGGTGCATCTAATGTTAACACATTCCCATTCACAACAGCCTTACTAGAATCTACTGCCATTTCAATTCGAAAATCTTCTCGGGTTAAAGAAATTCCTTTTGTTTCAGGATTCCAGGTGAATTCAAGATCAAACACGGCAGCGATAAACTTTAAATCAAGATATGTTCGGTCAGCACGTACAAAAGGTGGTTGTTGCATTTTTATGGGATTGCCATCAACATTTGCGGTGGATTCTCCAATGTAGCATTCCACTTTTCTTTCGTGATAGACATAAACATTCCATTGCTTCTTAGTGTTATTGCCAAGGTCATCTTGGGCAGTTAAAACAACTGCATTATTTCCTTGGTCAACAGGAAATTCAATAGACCAATTCTGTCCTTCGATATTGGCGTTTAGATTGTTTACAGTGATTTGAGTAGCTGTATCAACTTTTCCTGACAAAGTAATAGTGGCTACATCAATCCATTTGTATTCTTCTATATTTTGATCGAGAGTAATAGAAGGACCTTGTGTTTTTAACTCAACGCAGATCACTTTGCGAGTAATACGGCTTCGGTTATCTTCGGCTTCAACAATAATAGTATTCATACCCTCCACAAGATATACAATGTGACGGAAGGAACGGTCTTGGGAAATATCAACTTGTGTTTTATTGATAGAAAGCACGCGGATATCCTCGTCAACGGTTCCCGTAATTTCATATCGCTTTTCATTGGTGCGTTCTTTCATTGAGTTAAACATGACTGGGTCGGATCGTCCAGTAGAAGTTCCAATATCAATAGCGGTTGAACCAGTGATATAATCTGTCTTTTCAGCAACGATAGAAACTGCTTTGTCAGCATTGGGTTTCACTGTAATGTATGCAACACCATTTTCATCAGTTTTGGCAGATGCTTTGATGCCAGGACCGGAGATGGTTATGGTAGCATCTTGGACAGCTTTTTGTGTACCGATTTCAGATACAATCAATTTTAGTTCTGTATCTTCGTTTACTTGTATTGCCCCACTGAGAGATGAAACTTCAATTTGGAGCCCTTTGGCAACGTCAAACTGAGCAATGTTCATAAGCTGGTATTCTTTGCGAAGATATTTGATGGATCCGTAAGGAACTTCAGTTCGTTGGAGATCCATTCTTGTATTGTTAACAATCAAATCTAAGCTGATGGATTCAAGCCCGGTACCGGTAGGAGTAATCATCATTAATGATTCTGCAGGGGATCCAGGATCTTTACCGGTAGGATTAACACGAGAGGACACTCGGTATTCGGCTTTATTACCAGTTAGTACCATCATAATCTCGTCATCTAAAGGTAGATCTCGTTTATCGGCAGGATAGAATTTAAAAGCAAGATGATTCGGTTTGCCATATACAAGATCATACGCATCAGGATCAAGCATGGATTTCCCAATTGGTGCAAAATCATCGGATTTGTACACTTCAACTTGTGGTGCGCGTAATTTGACTACGCTAGATGGCATTGCATCCCAATCGAGTCGATAGGAATAATCTTTTGGAGACCAATACGCACGACGTTGGTAACTGTAGCTTACATATACAATTTGTTTTCCATAACGGGTTATAAAATGGTTTGGAGAAGAAGGTTCATAACCAGCAGAACTACCCACTACGTCTCCAAAATTGGAGATTGACCACATATTCTTACCGACTAGTCCGCCTACTTCGCAAACATCATCGCCAAATACATAAAACTCGGTTTCGCCATTTTGGTTGAGATTGATGGAGTCGGTATTGGATATGTTTAAATATTGCATAGATCGGTTGTCATCGCCTCGTTGATCAAAATTGGCAAACATGAGACCATAGTTACCGGGAGTGTAGTAGGGACGGTTGTAGATACAGCCACTTCCCCAACCTTCGGTAAGAGAAAGGGTAAGGTTTGTATCAGAGAATGGAATAACACCATATGTACCATTGTCGTACTTTACATTTTCGGTAGCGTAATAAACACGACCTAGTGTTGAACTGTACCCGGAGTATCCATAAGAAGAAGAATAGAAAACGATATAGCGCATATCTCTTGTTCGTTCAATTTCTCGATTTTCGGGATCTAGTCGGCCGTTGCTATTTTTATCGACACCGAAGTGAATATCGTAGTGGTCGCCATAACTAATAGCTCCAAATACATATTTATTGTAAGTTCCATTGTAGAAGGAATAAGTTCTGTATTCTGGTTTCCCTGTGCCATAGTAATGCCAGTACCAGGGTTGAATAGCTCTATAGAA
>CAZOYI010000094.1:0-3887 GCA_964583965.1 uncultured Caldisericota bacterium | reverse complement strand
GCAAAAGCTTATACACGGCTTAAAGGTTTTGAGCTAGGGAAAGATATTCCCATCAAGATTATTGGGAACCGAGGAAATGAAAAGCTTGCAGAAGAGTTATGGGGAGTGAATGAAAAACCACTGCCCACCGACAGCGAATTCATCTTCCGCATCACCCACACCGACCAATACTAACGCACTTTTTTCGCTGTATTGTTTGACCTTGTTTTTCTTTTAACCTTAGATTTCTCTTTTTCATCATTAAAATCCCTCTACTCTCCATAAAGCTTTTTTCAGTTACAAAAGAGAAAAAATCTCTTTTAAAAAGAAAACTCTATGGTATACTATTATTCGAGAATACAGTTTGAAGAGGTATACAATGCTATTACGTTTTAATATAGAAAACTTTAAATCGATCTGTAGTAACAAAAAATTCTCAATGATAGCTTACACAAAACTAAGAAAGCATCCAAATCATTTGATAACAATAAAAAACAATTTAAAAGTACTCAAAACATCTGCTATTTTTGGCGCAAATGCTTCAGGAAAATCAAACTTAATTGAAGCGATGTATTTTGCGAAACATCTTATTACAAAAGGATTTCCAAATAAAAACATGTATCGCTCTTTTTTCTGTAAAACAAAAAAACAAAATGAAGAAAAAGCAACTCGTTTTGATTTTGAGTTTTCTATCCAAGACAAGGTGTATGCATATGGGTTTACATTAGTTTTGAAAAGTGGGCAATTACAAACAGAATATCTTTATTTACTTGATAAAGAATCGCAACAACCCCTTTTCGAGAGAGATACAACTCAGGGAATCTGCAACATTAATGAAACCTTTTTTCAACAGCAAGACATGAAGAGATTGGATGTTTATAAAGAAGATTTCGCGAAAGATCCTTCTATATTATTCTTACGAGAGATAAACCGAAGAAAGAGTTTTCCTCAGGATTCTAGCCTACAAATTTTCGTTGCTATCTATGGTTGGTTTAATAACAATCTCAGCATTATCAACCCATACACAGAATTATACCAAACTCCCTATATTCTCTTTACAGATAAGGAACAAATTGAAAAAGCACTGCAGGATTTTGATACTGGAATTGATAAGATCGAATTGATCAAAGTAACCAAGGAGAAGTTAATTGAAGAATTGTCTTTTCATCTCCCAAAAACACTTGATCCCAGTCAAATTGTAGATGATATTCTTTCGGATATTCGTGAAAAAAGTAAAGGTGAACCCGTTGTTGTAAGATTACACAATATCGGACTATATCAAATTAAATATGGTGAAGACAACAAGCCTACAATTTCTTCTTTCTGTTTTCGTCATGAACATTCTGAGTATCCTTTTACATTGCTTGAAGAATCAGATGGAACAAAACGATTGTTTGATCTTCTATTTATTCTTTTTCTTGATACCCCAGAAAGAGTATTTGTTATTGACGAAATAGAAAGAAGTCTTCATCCGAATTTGGTAAAGAAATACATATCCCTTTTCTTTGAGAGAAACAAATATCTGAAAACACAGCTTATTTTCACCTCTCATGAATCACTTCTGTTGGATCAAACCATTTTTCGCCGTGATGAGATTTGGTTTGTAGAGAAAAACAATCAGGGTGAGACTCATCTATACTCTTTGAAAGACTTCGATGAACGCTATGATAAACGACTTAGCAAAGCTTATCTAAAAGGTAGATATGGCGCTATCCCCTCTTTCAAAGAACTTCAAGGAAGTTAATCGTACATGGTCCCACTTCGTGAATTTCGTCCTCTTACTGAGAAGGTTAATCTTATTCCTTTTCGGAGAAAGTACTTTTTTATATGCGAAGGTCGCGTAACTGAGGTTAAATATTTTAAGCAATTGATACAGAATAGGTCCATTATTGGGATAAAAGATGACACTGAATTGGTTCAATTGATAAAAGAAGGAGAGCATAAAGATATAAGCAATCCAAAAAAACTGTTAGATCTTGCTAAAGATTGGCGTAAGAAAAAAAAATCATCTGGTAAAGTAGAGTTTGATTCAGATATTGATCACATTATACTGGTTTTTGATCTTGATTCTTTTCGGAACGATTTAAAAGAGTATTCCTGTTTACTAAAAGAGATCGAAAAGGAGAAAATGGTTCCAGCAGTAACAAATCCTTGTTTTGAGATATGGTTAATGTTGCACAAAGAGAATTCATTAAAAGAATGTATCATTCCAAATAGTTCTGAATTATTATTTAACAAAAGAGTGTCTAATAGACATACCGTTGCAAGTAAGGTGTGTTCTGATTTACTAGGCTTCAATTCGAAAAACACAGTTTATTTCAAAGATTTTAGAAAAAGTTTGCTTATTGCATTAGAGCAGGAGAAGAACATTGAGCAGAACACAAATAATATGAAGGGGAGGATAGGATCAAACATCGGTATTGTTGTTAAGTCTATGTTAGATTTTGATATACTAAAAGAGTCTGGTTGCACAAAGAAATAAAGGAAACCTTCATGATTATTAGTCGTGAAGCTACTTCATTCTAATATGCAAAACTTTTTTATAGGAGAGAAAAATGTGTGATAAAAACGTTGAGTTGAAAGAGATTTTCACCTAACACCAACTAATACCAGCTTTGCATCAGGCGGATAAAGAATGCGGAAGCTGTGGTTGTGAATACGATCCATTGTACAAACGAGCTCTGGAGTTGTTAAAAGTTACATAGGTAGAGCAATATTTGAGGCAAACATCATGTGGATGAAAGATTCATCAGGTATCGCCAAGCAGAGACCACTTGAATAGATATACCATTTTCAATGAACTCCTCATCACGATCCATACATAGAATGGTTCCTTTGTCTAAATGGTATCGTTTACATGTGTTGATGAGTCCTCTGATTTCTCGATTTCTTGTGGATGGATCATCAAGGTGGACCGCAACTTGAATGGCTTCTTGTATTGTATCGTTGCCTTTTATAACAAAATCACATTCTGTTTGGTCTTGAATAGAGTATGCTATGCTTTTCCCATGTTTAATGAGTTCAAGGTACACCAAATTTTCCAATAATCTTCCTATATCCTGGCTTAGTTTGAAATCCAATGCAGCACCCAGTCCCTGATCGATCATATATGTTTTCTTTCGAGAGAGCTCAGTTTTTATAACCGATTCATCAAATCTATCCAAATAACGATTAAGAAAGATAGATTCTGTATGGGACTGAAAATCGTACAATGTGTTTTTTCCGATTTTGTATCCTTGCGATTTCAATTCAAGGTACACTTTATGTACACTAAAATCGCATGCACTCGAAGAAATGACTCGTTTGCAGAAGTATTTCAGGGCAGCTGTTTGAGATATTTCATACCGCTGTATCAAATCCCTAAAAACCATGACATTGAAGTATTCCTGCAGTATTTTGATCCGAATATTTCCATCTTTGTGGATGATTTCTGGAAAACCTCCCTGATGAAGAAAACTTTGAAAAAGTGATTGCATTTTCCCTTGACCAGAGCTTGTATTGATATTTATGGAAGGATCATGAATCGCTCGATATTCGTTAAAAGAAAGAGGGTATACTTCAAAGTTTAGTGTTCTCCCGCGTAAAGAGGATGCAATTTCTCTGGATAATAGCGTTGCATTCGATCCGGTTATATAGATGTGCTTACTGATGGTTTCGTAGATTCTTGTAACAAACTTTTCCCATTGAGGGGCTTCTTGAATTTCATCAAAGAAGAAGTAGCACTGCGCTACGTCCACCTCAGGGAATAGTTCTCTGTACGATTGCAGAATAATATCCAGTTCATCAGAATGAAAAGGGATTCTTTCGTCTTCAAAGTTTATGAATACAATATGTTCTTTTGGGACTCCTTGCTGAAGTAGTTTTTCAATTTGATTGTACAACATGTATGTCTTCCCACTTCGCCTGGC
>CAZOYI010000093.1:0-3566 GCA_964583965.1 uncultured Caldisericota bacterium | reverse complement strand
TTGGAGCCGGTTTATGGCGTGGAAAACCAAAGATGGGTCTAAAGAAGATTCTTCTTTGGTGTGCCAACTTGAAACGATGATTTTAGGAATGCTGAAACCAAATATTCTGCTGGATCTAATTCGACATTTCGTCGTATTTGAAACACAGAAAAAGGAAGATGAGGAAACAGGTTTAACTTCTATTCATTCAGTGAAAATTCTTGCCTCTTATCATCAATACTTTGCAGTCAATAAAGCAGTGCAATCAACCCTTCGCGCATCTGGTTTTTCTAGTTTTAAAGAAAACCCTGAATTATACGGACTCCCCGGTGTGCAATCGCAAAAACCAGGAGATCGTAAAGGTGGTGTGATATGGCATACCCAAGGAAGTGGAAAATCCCTTTCCATGGTTTTTTATACCGGAAAAATCGTTTTAGCTATGAACAACCCTACGGTAGTTGTGATTACCGATCGTAATGACCTAGACAATCAGTTGTTTGATACGTTTGCTTCTTCGAAGCAATTGCTTAGGCAAGAACCAAAGCAGGCTGAAAACCGGGAACATTTGAAAGAACTTTTAAAAGTTTCTTCAGGGGGTGTGGTTTTTACAACCATTCAGAAATTTAGCCCAGAAAACGGAAATGTATACGAAACTTTATCAGAAAGAAGTAATATTGTGGTGATTGCAGATGAAGCCCATCGGACGCAGTATGGATTCAAAGCAAAAACAATGGATGAAAAAGACCAAAACGGTGATGTGATCGGCAAAAAAATTGTGTATGGATTTGCGAAATATATGCGTGATGCTTTGCCTAATGCCACATATATTGGCTTTACGGGGACGCCTATCGAAAAAACGGATATCAATACCCCCGCAGTGTTTGGGAATTATGTGGATGTGTACGACATTCAGCAAGCCGTGGAAGATGGCGCAACAGTGAAAATCTACTATGAAAGCCGATTAGCAAAAATTCATTTAAGTGAAGAAGGAAAAAGATTAATCCAGGATTTAGATACAGATTTGAAATTTGACGATTTGCATGATTCCAATAAAGCGGTGGCAAAATGGACACAATTGGAAGCACTTATTGGTAGTAAAAATCGGATTCGTCAAGTAGCACTGGATATTGTAAGGCATTTTGAACTTCGCCAGGAAGTTGCCAAAGGAAAGGCAATGATTGTTGCTATGTCCAGAAGGATTGCAGCAGAATTGTACGAAGAAATTGTTCGTATGAGACCAGATTGGCATTCCAAAGAGTTGAAAAAAGGTGCCATGAAAGTAGTTATGACAACCTCTTCTTCCGACCCACCTGCTATTTCTAAACACCACACAACCAAAGAACAGCGAAGAATCCTGGCAGAACGAATGAAAGATCCAGACGATGAATTGAAAATCGTGATTGTGCGAGATATGTGGCTGACAGGTTTTGACGTACCTTGCTTGCATACAATGTATATTGACAAACCCATGCAAGGGCATAATTTAATGCAGGCAATTGCTCGAGTGAATAGGGTGTACAAAGACAAACCAGGAGGTTTAGTTGTTGATTATCTAGGAATCGCTTCCGACTTAAAAAAAGCACTTTCCTTTTATTCGGATAGTGGCGGAAAAGGAAATCCCGCCGAAAATCAAGAAAAAGCTGTTCAGATCATGCTGGAAAAATTGGAAGTAGTTTCTCAGATGTTTTATGGCTTTGCCTATGAAGACTATTTTGGTGCCGAGACAAGAGAAAAATTAAATATCATATTGGCCGCGGAAGAGCATATTCTGGGATTGGAAGAGGGGAAAAAAAGATATGTGAACGAAGTGACTGCTTTATCTCAAGCCTTTTCCATTGCCATTCCACATGAGCAAGCACTGGATGTAAAAGATGAGATCGCATTCTTTCAAGCCGTGAAAGCCAGACTAGTGAAGTTTGAAAGCAACGGAAACGGGAAAACAAATGAAGAAATTGAAACCACTGTTCGGCAGGTCATTGATCAAGCTCTTGTCACAGATCAAGTAATTGATGTTTTTGATGCAGCGGGGATTAAAAAGCCCGACATTTCTATTCTTTCGGATGAGTTTCTTATGGAAGTTCGAAATATGGATCATAAAAACATCGCACTTGAAATTCTCAAAAAGCTTTTACATGATGAGATAAAATCAAGAACCAAAAAGAATTTGATTCAAAGCAAAACTCTTATGGAGATGTTGGAGAACTCTATAAAAAGGTATCATCATAAAATACTAACTGCAGCAGAAGTTATTGAAGAATTGATTCAATTGGGAAAAGAAATCCAGTCCTTGGATAAAAAACCTTCTGAACTGGGGCTAACTGACTATGAGTATGCCTTTTATACGGCCATTTCAAACAATCAAAGCGCTGTTGATGTAATGGGAAAAGACAAGCTTCGAGAATTGGCTATTGTTCTATACCAAAAAGTTAAGGAAAATGCATCCATTGATTGGACCATTAAGGAAAGTGTAAGGGCAAAGCTGAAAGTGATTGTGAAACGGACGCTTCGCAAGTATGGTTATCCACCCGATATGCAAAAGCTTGCTACAGAAACTGTACTGGAGCAAGCAGAACAGATAGCAGATGAGATTCTAAGGCCGGATCAACAAATAAATAAGTAAAATGCTAATTGAGGTATGATTGATGAATAAGCACAAAATAAAACAAGCCACCTTTTTTGGAGGTGGCTTGCGTGATCAAAAATTAATGAAGGATTGATTACTTCACAGTGATTTGAAATTCCTTTGTTTCGGCAGGGGTTTCGCCTGCTTCCCACTCACGTGATAATTCAAAATTGACGGTTGTGGCACCGGAACCGATAGCTTTGAAAATCCATACGTGTTCTCCTGGTACGCCAACCATTTCAGTATCTGATGGAGCAATGAATTCGTCCGAAACAAATTCAACGACATCAGCATCAGCAATGGTGTAGTTCCATGTATAACCAGTGGTAGCATTTTCTTCCAAACGAATTGTGATGGTATCTTCAATACTCATTTCGTATACAGCTTCTGTAGTATCTGCATCAATGTTCTTTGGTTTGGAAGAACAACCTGTTAAAACAACGGCACTCAAAGCAAAGACAAGAAAACTTGCTACAACAATATGCAAAGTCTTTTTCATTCTTACCCCCTGGCATTTTGTTACTTCTATTATACAAATTCCTTTTTGTTGTGAAATAGGAAGCGATAGATAAAATAGTGAATATGAAAAAATTGATGCCAATGAAATTGCAATTGCAAGTTGATTCAGAAAATGAGTTGAAAATGCTTGCAGAAACCTTTTCTTCAATGTTGCAAGGGGATGAAATTTTATATTTACAGGGTGAACTTGGAGCTGGAAAAACAACGTTTACGAAGAAAATTGCAGAGTGTTTTTCAGTAGATTCTTCTGTTGTAATCAGCCCAACATTTGTTTTGCTGAAACTATACCAAGGTTCTCTTCCTATCTATCACTTTGATTTGTATCGATTGGAAGAGGAGCAGCAGTTACACGACATTGATTTTTACGAAACATTAGATCTTCCTGGCTTGAAAATCGTCGAATGGCCAGATAAGTTTCCTTCTTTGGCAAAATATGCCCATTACA
>CAZOYI010000092.1:0-2403 GCA_964583965.1 uncultured Caldisericota bacterium | reverse complement strand
TTAGTAAAGCTTCGTACAGTTGTTTGAATGAAACTTGTTGGCTGGATTTTGCCAATTCATCTTGTTTAGATTCAAACTCTCTAATGTCAATTCCGATAGCATGTTTTAATGCCTCAAGATTGGCTGTGGTGATATTATTTTTTTGTGGAAGTTGTTTTTCAAGTTCATCTTTAAGATGCTTAATCAGGCCTGTCTTTTCTTCTGTGCCTTGGATTTCAGTGACCATTTCAAGGAATGTGCAACCCTCTCTATATGTCTTAGCCAGATCTTTTTCATCCATTTCAATACTCTGGATTTCTTCTGGGATCTCTTTCTTAAGTTGTTGCTGATATCCAGAAAGTTTCTCACGTTTTTTATCTAACTCTTGAGCCTTGACGCCTTCAAGGTCGATATATCTGTAATCCATATTATCCGTGAAATTATGTACAAATTCTGTGAATTCATCAAGGCCAAACAAGGTGGATATCAATTCTTTTTGCTTTGAAGGAGATTGAGCTGCAATGCGGGAAAAATTATCGATTCGTATTTTTTCCACAAAACAAAAGCGGTATAGGACTTCATTTGGAAAAATAGTAATACTTTTCCCGTTTCTATCAAGACCTATAAGTACTGGCTGCGTGAAACTTTCGGTATGGGCATTCTTTAGATAATCCCGGGGACGAAATCGTTTGTTTTCTGCTTCGGCAACATTATCCAACAATCCGAATTCCAATGCTTCACAAAAACTTGTCTTTCCTGTCCCATTGGGACCATAAATTAGTACTAGCTTACTAGCTAAATCGAAATTCTCTTGTTTGGAAAATCCACGAAATGGTCCAACCGAGAGATTTTTCAATTGCATAAATGGATACTCTTGAGTTGCAACCTGGTACGATGTAGTTTGAATATCTGTGTTGATCGTAGCCCAATTCGCTTGTGCTAATTCAACGACTTTCTTGATACGCTGTCCCTGTGAGGTCGATAATGGAATAAGCACATCCAAATGCTTCAGTACAAGGTTTGCTATTTTGCGCACATCATCTAACTTAGCATTGCCTTTGAGGGTTTGCAAGAATCGAAGATATTCATCTCTAATCATGAAACTAACTCCATTTCACAATACTTAACAGAAGCAGAAATTCTTGAAAGCATTTGCATTTTACTATTAGTAGCTTTTTTCGTCATATGAAAACTTTAACGAGTTAGTTTTCGGTTCTTCATATTTTGATACCCATTGATCATCCAATTTGGTCATATCCTTTGCTCCTAACAAAGCGTGTGTTGTATTATTCAATATAGGCTCAACAAAGTTTTAATAATTGTCGCGAATGCAATATCCCCACTCTAATTCATTGTGTAAATATATTGAAAACTAATCAATAAGTCAATCTTTGCAGTTCATATCAGGGGTTTCATATTTCTACTCTATTTCATTCTTATCTTCCTCCAACCATGCTTCGTCGTAAGATTTCTTATTGGAGTAATACTTCTTGGCATTGTCCACGACGCGCTTGAGAAGCTCCATATCATCAGAAGATAGTCCCTCAACTTTCAATAGAGCTCGAATCACTTCTTCACTAAAAGAACCGTAAAGCTGCCCAATCACAACATTAAGAAAGAGCGATATCAGCATGGTTACATTTTCAAATGAAACAGTAACCTGTTTTCCATCTTTCATGAAATAATCGATCTTGCTGAATACTTTCTGTCCATCCTCAGTGGATATACAGAGCGGACTGCCTATCAAATCCGTTACTTTTAATTTAATTTGATTATTCATATCAACTCCTTTAATTTTTAGAAGATGTCTTCACTTTGCAGCTCAGACTTTAAACAGTAACTGCTCGTATCTTTTGTATTGATCTCAATATTTATACAAGTGCCGGGAAAACATTTTCCATTTTTTAAAATTCTGTTGACCCACACTTTGGACATCGAGGTGGTGCATCGAATGAAAATTTACCTCCGCAGGTGCAAGGAGGTAAAAAAGAACCATATTTTCTTTATAGGAAGCCATAATGAAATTGAGCTGCATCGGATTGAAAGACCTGGTGTTTGAATTTGAGTTTCACTGATCTATCACCTCCCAATGACCATCCTTATCCGAACCAATCCGTTTTATTTTTCCTGATTTTTTAAGTTGTCGGATGTTCCAGTCTATTCCACTTATCGTTAAATCAAGGTTTTTGGCTAGTTCTTCTCTAGTTATATCTGGTTTTTGAGTCATAAGCTCAAGCAACTTCACTTTAGTTTTCACCTTAGTTTTCACTGTAGTTTCCACCTTAGTTTTTTGATCTACTTCCCTAGTTTCTTCCCTAGTTTCTTGGATTTGTTTTCTTGTTTTTTCTTTTGATTCCTTGTCAAGTTGAATAATTTTTTCCAGGGGAAGATCCTTGTTTTTATACAGCAAATTGCTAAATACTG
>CAZOYI010000091.1:0-59101 GCA_964583965.1 uncultured Caldisericota bacterium | reverse complement strand
CTTGCGGATAGCTTTTTTGGTTTTCACGATATTAGCAGGATTATGAACGCTAGTTCTAGCGATATATGCCGGTCCATTTAACTGACTCAACATTTCACAAATGCGGATTGGATAACCTTCTTTCCTTACATCTCGCCCATAAGGGGAGGTTTCAGTTTTCCATCCTTCTAAAGTTGTAGGTGCCATTTGTCCGCCGGTCATTCCATAAACACCGTTGTTGACAAATATGGTGGTTATTTTTTCACCCCTGGTAGCTGCATGAACTATTTCGGCTGTTCCAATGGATGCAAGATCTCCATCGCCTTGATACGTAACAATAGTCTTGGATGGCATTGCTCTTTTCATTCCAGTGGCTACTGCGGGAGCTCTGCCATGGGAAGCTTGTACAGTATCCATTTCAAAATAGTGAATTGCGAGAGTTGAGCAACCTACAGGAACAATAATAACAGAATTTTCGAACTGATCGAGTTCTTCTATGACTTCACATACTAAACGATGAATCACCCCATGAGTACAACCTGGGCAATAAGAACGTTTTGTTTTTGATAGTAAGGGAGTCACTTTAAAGATTTGTTTCATTTCGTTCATTTTGTCGCCTCCCTTAATAGATGTCTTTAATTTTAGAGATAAGCTCAATAGGACTAGGAACATTACCACCCATTCGACCATAGAAACGAATTGGTTTTTTCCCATTCACAGCAAGTTGAACATCTTCTAGCATTTGACCAGCATTCATTTCAAAAACATAAAAAGATTCTGTGGAGGAATTTTGAACTGATTTTTGGATATTCTTTACTGGATAAGGCCATAGAGTGATAGGTCGAATTAAACCAACTTTATATCCTTCTTCTCGAAGCATTTCAACAGCAGTTTTGGCTATTCTAGCCGTTGTACCATAAGCTACAATAACAACTTTAGCGTCATCAACCTGATAATCTTCACACAATACTTCATTCTCTTCGATTTTTTTATACCGAGCTTGTAGTTTTTCATTGTGGTGTTCAAGGCCATCTAAATCTAGATCCAATGAATTGATAAGGTGTTTTTCACGGTTTTTTCTACCATCAGCTGCCCATTCTTTATATGGTAAAGTTGCAGGATCAACGTCAAATTTGAATTCTACAGCTTCCATGATTTGTCCGAGAAGTCCATCGCTTAACACCATTACAGGAATACGATATTTATCTGCTAAATCAAAAGCGGTTTTCATTAAATCAGATTGTTCCTGCAGATTAGTTGGTGCAAGAGTAATCATACGGTAATCACCATGACCGCCACCTTTAGTTGATTGGAAATAATCAGATTGAGAAGGTCCAATGCCACCAAGCCCAGGTCCTCCTCGCATAACATTAACAATTACAACGGGGAGTTCTGATCCTGCACAATAGGAAATACCTTCCATCATCAAGCTAATACCAGGACTTGAAGAACTCGTCATAACACGGTGTCCAGCAGCAGACGCACCATACAACATATTTACTGCGGCAACTTCACTTTCTGCCTGAACAAACGTTCCTCCAACTTCAGGCAATCGTTTTGCCATATATGCTGGAGCTTCATTTTGAGGTGTAATTGGATACCCAAAATAAAGTCTACAACCTGCCTTGACAGCAGCTTCGCCGATAACTTCAGCGCCCTTCATTAAAATTTTGTCACCCATAACTACTCCTTTACTTATAGAGCTAAGTTTATTATATGACTTATAGGAAAAGTCACAACCATACTAAAAACTTGCATTTGGTATTCTTTTCTTAATAGAAGTACGATTACCAGCTAAATCTTGGGCAGTGAAACGAATAAAACAATGCTCCTGTTGTATTTTAATGGTATGCTCAAAAGATCCATCGTCATTGAGAGATAGGATTGAACCATCGTCATAATCAAGTTCATAATAAAGAAACAATCCAAAAGCTGCATTTTCGTCATTGATTCTCCCTGTAACTTTTACAATATCATATTGTAACCACTGTGAATTCAGTAAAAGGTTTGGCGATTTTGTATCAATAAGAGCTTTTGATTCTTTGCCAAACTCCCAATTCGTTACTTTTTTGTAATTTTTTCCGGTAGGTAAAACAAAAGATCGTATCGTATAAAGTCCATCTGGTAGTGGAATACTGTTTTTTTTGCCATAAAAAGGTATGGAATAATAGCCAGCACCAATCGATCCTCTGTGGTAAAAAAGATTTTGGATAAACACTTCTTCCTCGTTAAACAAATCAATTTCAATTCCGTCAATATTATAAGGACTTAAACAAATGTAATTAGTCTCATCACTATATCCATCAGAATTAGGTGAACACGCAAGGTTTGGGAACATGTAAGAGTGTAGTATAGCATCCATTTTTTCTAATGAACCGTGGTGGAAAATGCAAGGAACTTGAAAGATACTCCCAGAATCGTCACGACCTTCAATCCAGAATTCACAAAATCCACCGACCGTGTCGTTTTGGATCTCAAGAGTAACATCTATAGTAACTGATTCATCTGGTTTTATGTTCATCCGATAAGGAGAAACTACAACCGAAGCGTTCAGTTTTTGAGGGGAAGAACAAAATATTTCTATCGATTGCTGATTTGAACCTTTGTTTGTAAGTTTAATTGATTTTGTTGTATTCTTTTCAACTTCTCCAAAAGAAATTGTAGGTGGATCCATAAGCAAAGAGGCTGAAAAGGAGTTCTTTAAATTCATTTCTCCCCCGCCCTGCTGATAAATCGAATAACGATCTCCAGTTAATGGATTCTCTATAGGTCTGGAATAGTTAACCAAACAGGACTTGATTTCAGAAGGTGTCCAATCGGGGTGTTTTTGGATTAAAAGAGCTGCACCTCCTGCTACGTGTGGACTGGACATGCTAGTACCGCTCATATTACCATATTGGTGATTTGTAAGAGTTGAATTGATACGAACTCCTGGTGCAGTGATTTCGGGTTTCAGGAAAAGATCGGGAGTAGGTCCTTCTGATGAAAAAGAGGACATGGTAATGAAAGATACCCCATATGCATACTGAATCTGTATGTTTTCAGTATGATAATCTGTTAAAGTTCGCAGAGCATTACCAGATGAACTTGAAATACTCATTACTGGGATTCGATTTGTTGTTGTTAGAATTTTCTCAGAAGAAGGATAATCCTTGGTATGTACTACAATGAGTGAGTGAATGCTAGTATTAGTGGCAGCTTCAACCAATTCTGTCAGAGAGAGTTTGGATTGAAAAATCAAAATCGCTTTTCCTTGGAAAACTGTTTGGCTTATACTGCTTACATCCGATTCTTCAATAATGACAAGCTCTATTATTTCAGAAGAAGCCTTTGGAGTAGAATCAAAGTGATTTCCTATGGCAAATCTTCTGGTTTTATCCGAAACGTTGAAGTAAAATCCATCTTTTAATGTTGCATCAGAAGCAGCTACTGATAATGAAGAAATACTACTTCCTGGAGCATGAACAGGAAAGCGGTTGTAATGTTGGTTCCGCATTCCTGAATTACCGGCGGAAGCAACTACCAAAACACCAGCTTCAGACAAACGATCACATGCGATAGATAACGGATCGTTCGTCCAACCATAGTTTTTGCCTAAGCTTAGATTTATAACATCACATCCATCTATTGAAGCTTGTTCAAGTGCCATTAGAAGAGCAGCTTCTCCAGTTGAATTTTTTTGACTGGTAAAGACTTTGTATATGCAAAGAGAAGCGCTTGGTGCCATACCAGAGGCATTATTCTTCCCAATTGCTATTCCATTTTCACCGTTTCCTGCAATAATACCTGCAACATGTGTACCATGATTGCTTAAACCAATAGAATAAGGAATAGATTTCATCTCAGAAAAATCATATCCGAAACGAACCTTGTACCATTCATTGTCCCATGTTTTACCTAGTCCACCCCCAAGTTCGCCATGCCAGTAATCGACTCCTGTATCAATAACACCAACAAGTACACCCTGACCTTTATAAAATTCGCCAACACTATTTTTTTGATCCCAGCAAAAAGGAGCATCGGTAGTTGGTACGGAGATTTCTCTTTGTAAATAGTACTCTTGTGCTAAATAGATTGTTTTAACAAAAGAGGATTCTTGTATTCTTTGAATCGTTTGTTGTGTTGTACGTATTGACATTCCGTTCATAACATGGAAGTATTCAAACTCTACATCAATATCCGTTGGGATAGTCCTGAAACATTCTTTTAGAAACAGTGTATGCTGGTGATCAATAATGGATTTCATTTTAAAACGATTCTGTGGATTAACATCTTGGAAGAGTTCTACAATGGGTGGTCCGCGAAATTCTATTATATATTGTGCTTCATCTTGCGAAAGAGTATTAGCTTGATTAATTGCCAAAACGGCGTGTGAAGGAAGAATAGAAGAAAAAAACATAATGAAACATACTGTCATGATAATATGACGCAATTTGTTGAACTTCTTCATCTTACGGTTCCTCACTTTTTGTGATATTATTTTACTATTGTACCATTTTTCGTAATTCGGTCAGTAGGAGAATAAAGTAATATGAAGCTCCTTGTTACATCAGATATTCATATTGACAAATCAAAAAATATGGATTCTTTGAACTTGCCTAAACATATACGTGAATACATGAATCAACACCCCACCGAAGAGATCATTTTTGCTATCTTGGGTGATGTTTCGCAAAATCTTCTAAAATTACATGATTATCTTTCAGAATTTTCTTCTCTTGAAATACCAAAAATTTTTGTCGCGGGAAATCATGATATTTGGTCGCAAACTATGTCTAAACGATCCCCATATTCTTCTTTGAATTCTTTTGAAATCTACACATCAATTCTTCCTGAGATCTGTAAAAATACAGGTTTTCAATATCTTGATCAGAATCCTTTTGTATTGAACCGCATAGGATTTATTGGTAATATTGGCTGGTACGACTTTTCCTTTTTTTCCCCGCTAGAACCACCTGTTTCAGAACCTTTTACTTTTGTACGACGGAGCACTAATAAGGAGTTTCATTGGTTTGAAATGACATACGAAGATTTGGAAAAAAAAGAGCTATGGGCCTATGATGAAAATCATAAACCTATACGAATGTGTGCATGGAATGATTTGTTCTATATCAAATGGCCATCGGGAATGGATGATGTTGAGTTTTGTCATATTTGCTACAAAACCATCAATCAACAATTTCAAGATATTGATTCTTCCATTGATCATCTCGTATTTCTTTCTCATCATGTTATGTTTGAGGATTGCATTTACAGGTATTCCTCGTATGAAGAGGAATTTTACAATGCATATCGTGGATGCAAATTCCTGGGTGATTTTGTAATAACGCATCCAAAACTAAGAAAAATAATTTGTGGACATACACATCACCCAGGAGTATACAAGATTTCAAACACTATTGAAGCAGTGAATCTATTCTATGAAGTCGATAAACCTTTCAAGGTTATATCTATGCGTTTTTGACTTTATCCCATAATCGGTCAACAGCTTCTTTAATATCATCACCTTCTGCATCGTTTTTAAGCTTATCAAAAGCTTCTTTCTTGAATTGACCGATAGATATTCTGTTTTCCTCATCTTGTTCAAACAAAGATTTAACTTTTTCATAAACTTCATCAAAAGGCATTGGTTTTGGAAGATATTCTTGAATAATCTTCATTTCATTTTTTTCTTTTTCAGCAGCATCAAGACGACCTGCTTGAACAAACTGTTCAATAGATTCTTTGTGTTTTTTTAATTCGGTTTTAAGGATATGAACAACATCTTGATCTGTTAGTTCTTTTTGTTTTGCTTTGCATTCAACTTCTTTGTACTGAATAGCAGATTTAACCATTTTAAGTAACTCGGCTCTAAGAGTCTCCTTAGCCTTATAGGCACGCATGAAATCATCGTAGATACGTTCTTTTAACATCATTGTAAACCTCCAATAAAAATAATTTCTTACATTCTTATTATTTTAATTTTAAATCCAACCATTGCCTTAGTAAACTAATTTGCTCTTCATCAGCAAATAAGTTATGAAAAACGATTTCATGGTCTTGATTTACTACATAAAAATTGGGTACCCCAGCAACACGATATCGATCATAGACGATGTTGTTGATATCCTGGACTACTGTATATCGAACATTGTATTTCTTTAATTTTTTGTCCCTTTCTTTTTCTTGACCCGCCGTATCTGTATTCAATCCGACAACAGAAACATTTTTGTCTACATAATCATCGGATAACTCTACAAGCATGGGTAGTGCTTTTAAGCAAAATGGACAACGGGTAGCATAAAAGTTAAGAATGATATATTTATTTTCTGGTTTTTCTAATTCTTGATACAAATCAAATGTTTGACCTTTAGTATCGAGCAATGTGAAATTTGGGGCAGGAATATAAATGCGGTCACGCATGGTTGTGAAAACGACAGTATTTGGCTCACTGGCGCCTTTCAAATCAATTTCAAAGAGACGAGCTACAGTTTGTTCATCGGCATATATACGATCATGTTTCAAGGTAAAATGACCATTCTTTTGGGTTGATGATAATATGCCAAGGGAATCTTGTCCATTTATCTTAATGGAAAAATGATTTTGTTTTGAAGTAAAATATGCAATAGATTCCTGTGAATCCCATTCAACAGTGTATCGAAGTGAATCTGCAAGAAAACGTAATGGTATCATATAAGACTGTAAGACTTCGTCAAAGAAAACCTTGACTGGCATCTCGACGGGATGCCCTTCAATTTTGAAGACATATTTATTCTTGTAAAAAGTAATATCAGATGGAAATGAAGGACTAGTAGAGGCAAAGGTGCGAACAAAAGAACAAAATAATAGTAAAGAAGCAAAGAAAGCAATCCACTTATTCTTCATTTTTCATCTCATCCTTTACGTTTTCATCGGAATAACGGTCTTTATTTTTATCAATCATATCAGTTTGCATACCAATATTACCCAAATTCTTGTTGTTTGATTCATTTTTTTTACGGTGTTTTTCTTTTTCTCGTTTTTCAAAATATACTTCAGCATTTGGCTTGTTACATAAATCGCAACCTACACAGCTAAATTTACCAAATTTTTGTCGCAATGCACCAACAATCGCTCCAAGTATAACAACAGGAAAGAAATATTTCAAATAAAATAACCACTCAGCTGCACTGGTAGCAAAAAGAAAAGTAAAAAGAAGTAGACCAATAAAAGCTACAATAGTTCCAATAAATGTTAGCCAAAATGCATTGATTTTCGTACGAAAACCAGCAACAATAAGTACATAAATAATGCTGATAGGAAGAGAAACATAGTTTATGAAACAAGGAATAATCAAGGAGTATAAAAAAGTACTCAGTATTGCGACCCATAGAAGTTTTTTGATATTAAAGTGGAATTTACTCATGATAAACGAAATAAACACGACGGGTCGCATAACGCAACCAATAACAGGAACGGTTGTTTCAATAAGAGGAGCTGTTGCAAGGTAAAATATAGCTCCAACGGCACTGACAACGCCTACTAGGGTAATATCTTTAGTTTCCATAAATAGTTTCCAATTCCCCTGGATATTGATATACCGGTTGATTGATGCGATATACTCGATGAAAATTAAGTTGAATTAGTGCTTCTCCAGCTAGTTTAGTTTCTAAGTAGTTGTCACCTACAAGAACAATCTCATGCCATCGATTCATAGGAAACAAGTAGGGAGCTACATCTGTTAATGGAACTGTAACCGAAGAAGGAATATGTCCTTTTTCCCATTGATCAGTTGGACGCACATCAATAATAAAGACTTCTTGATATCGATTTTGTATTTCTTCAAGAGTATCATAGTTTATGCTCAAAGGATAAAAGAATTGATCCTTCTCTAAATCTTCGCAAGGTCCATCAAGTGAACATTCTGAACAATCCATAACCCAATCTTGTTTGGAATGGATATAAGAAACCATATAGGCACTAAAAGGGGCTATTGCGAGATAATTCATTATTTTAAAGGAGATTTCTTGAAGCCATGATGGTGTGTGTTCAGGGTTTAAAACTGATTTTAGATAAACTCTCATAAGGTTATCTTGAACCGTTTGTTCATCCATAATAATGGTGGGGGAATTTTTATGAATCGTATATTGAGTTAAATTTCGCTGATAAAAATAAAAAACAAATGTTAGAAACATCAAAAGAACAAAAATATTGATCAGATTCCCAAGTTTTTTTGAAGCAGTTTTTTCCATGATGCTAATACTTCTCTCCACCAATGCGGTGGAGAGAAGTTATATAGGGTTTCTTATTTAGGATAGTATACAGTGACCGCAGAGGCACTATATCTCAGGTCTTTTGGATTCCAACCAACGTAACAATCTAAAGCTTCAGCAACAAAACGAATGGGAACAAACGTTCTGCCGCGTACAATGGTGGGTGCAACACCATCAGGAATTTGATATGGTTTTCCATTGATTCTTCCAGTAGTTTTTCCAATCCAAATCTCCACGGTATTGCTACCAAGTTTAACAGTCACTTTCTGTTCCTTTCCATCCCAACTTACCACAGCACCTAAGCCTTCAGAGATTGCACGAAGGGGAACCATAGTACGACCTTTGTCAATATATGGGGGAGCATCCAATTTCTTAATGTCATCATTTACCATCATGATGTACTTTTTGATATAGACACGAACGATTTGTCTGGTCATGTTTGGAGGGTTAATTGCATTGTTGATCACAAGCATCTGTTTTCCAGATTGGTCATATTTAAAGACTTTATTCTGAGCAATATCGGTAACCCAAATATAGTTTTCTGTGTCTATTGTAAGAGCAGCTGCGGTGCCCATACCTGGTAGATTAACAGATTTAACAAACTTGTAATCTTGCGAGAATACATGGACTTTTTTGGATCCGCGATCCAAGATATAAATCTTGTTACCCTGAGATGCTAAAAAGTCTACACCAACATCACATATGTCTCCAAAAGAACTCTTAATTTCGCCAGTATAGCGACCTTTTAAGTCATATATAGCGATGCGCTTGTTACCAGTATCGGCAACAAGTAGCGTGGTGTCTTTGGCATAACACATACCTTCAGGGTTTTTTAGCTTCTCAGTAGCAGAACCAGTATTTCCAAAATCACGTACAAATGTACCATCACGGGGGTCTTTAATACCACCTGGCGGTGGAGTCCAATGAGATACTTTGCTTTGTTTTCGATCAAGAAGTGCTTGAGATTTAATTTCATCAATCTCAGTCATAGCTACGTCCCACATTTCAGTTAACTTACCGGGTCCAGTTCCCATCTCACCGTTTTTGTGGTGCGTGTGTCCATTAAGTTCATAGATAAAAGAGTGCCCAGTTAGAGCATCTGCTAATCCGATTACATCAGTGAGACGACAGGTAACAACATCAACACATTTCTTTAAAATCCACTTTTCACCCGATGTGTGAGTTGATACTGTAGGAATAATGATGGATAGATAAGTTCCTTCGGTGGAATATTTCAGTACGCGATTCTTAATAGGGTCTGTAACATAGACATAGTATCCAAATGAATTGGTATAAATACCAATTTTATCAGGAGATGCAGCTTCAGTACTAGAACTTAAGCTTCCTGGTATAAATTGGATACTGGTAAGTATTAAAGCAATAACAGTAAATGAGAGAACCTTTTTAAAATTCATAAAAACACTCCTGTGTTATTCAGCGACACTTTTTCCAATTAAGCGAAGAGTAGACGCAGTTTCGGCAGTTTTGTGATACTCACGTTCTTCCATACTATGCATAGTAATAGCAAAATAAAAATCAGCATAGCCATTGTCGCTTACTTCAAAATGAGTTAAATCACGGTTGGACGGATTTCTAGGTCGAGCGATCTCTAGTTTATATCCACCAAATTCAAATTTACCCACTGCTTGAATTAATGCAGCTTCTCCTTCAGGATTTTCTTCGTTGATGATGTACAGCGGAGCACCTTCACCACCCTCCATCGGTTGCTTTTCGTTTTCGTCCCGATTGTAGAAGAAACCATATTCACCTGGTAGTTTTTCCCAAGACATCTTGTTGTCGAAGTTTGGATCTTCGGTGTCGGTACCGGCCGGTACATCAGTTATGATGTAAGAGGCCATAATGTTTTTCATACCACTCACTGCTGGGCTCCATACCCATAATTCAACGATATCACCAGGTATTTCTGTAGCCATGTAACGGTTGTCTAAGGAATTGGACTGATCATGGCAAAGAGGAGTGCATCCAGTGGTTAAAAATTCAGGGATATCACTTAAATCCCAAGCAATAGCCAATGCATCCATTTTGGAATCCCATGTCCAATTTCCTTCGGCATCTTTTTTCCATTGGCCAGCAGTACTATCTTCTGCTGTGTTGGTCATATCTGAGATCCAATCATATAAAAAATAGATGTTATCATTATCATAGTAAGTTTTAACATCTACCCACATTCCGCTTTCGAGTTCAACGGTGGTTAGCTCAATGTTGGACCAAACTTCTTCGTCACCTATGCCATCAATAGTAGGCTGTGCATCTACAAAACGACATTCCACTATGGTATCGGTAACATCTTCTGGTTTTTCGCCAGGAGTTTCGTTTTGGGAACTACCCCCATTGTCAACAGATCCATTGTCTGCACCGTTACCACCGCAGCCCATGAGTAAAGCAGATCCGACTGCAAAAATAAGAAAGAGAACAAAAAATTGTTTCATCAGGACTTTCATGATACCTCCTATAAAGTTAACCAGTATATACTAACACAATACGATCTTCAATTCCACGATCAACAGTACCTTCTTTTTCGATATACTCAAATAAACTTTCTCGAAGAGTTTTTTCGTAGTACTTCACTACTTTGCCGTTGGCAAACCATTCATAACCATCAAGTCCTCTTCGCATCGATTCGGTAGTTACAACTCTGTAGGTTTCTTCATAAACAAGTTCTCCAACGTCATCAATCTTGCATTCTACAATTCGATCATATAAAAAACGAAGGTTGTCGTAAGCAAATTTCGCACCAGAAATTTGCACCATACCAGCACTAAAAGTACAACCGTGTTCAAATACCATTAATAAGTCTTCTCCGAGCATTTCGATTAATACAAGATCTTCATCTTTCGGTAAAACAGCATAAATTTCTTCTGCGGTGATATCACCAGCATCGATATTTTCTTTAATAAGTCCAGGGGTAATGCAGGCTACTTGGGCACCATCTTCTTCCATTGTATATCTCATAACATCGGAGATCAGATTACCAAGTGGAGATTCTCCGCCAATACTGATTTTCATTCCGTTATTGGACTTTCCAATAACTTCTTGCAATTCAATCTCATACTCTTTTTTGTATTCGTTTTGAATCTCAAATGAAGTGGCAGAGGGTTCCATATCATCAATGTACGAGTATTGATTGTGCAGAGTTATTCGTTCAATTTTCTTTGTAATAGCATCCATAATGATTTTGGTTTGTCCTAAAGAATTGCCATATTTACCCGCAGCTATGACGGGAATCCCATTATGATGAAATGTATAGCCAAATTCTCCGTTCAATGCAATAATGAAAGAAGGTTTTGGATTAAGCTGATCGATAAAATTTACAAGTACAGGAGATAATTCGTTATCAAGGTTCACGCGGCTGTCCATTCCAACGGTAAGAACAGTTATACTCGATCCTCCATCAACAAGAGATTGAAGCATATTATTTGCGGATTCAACAGAATCCTTAATGTCAATTCTCTCTAAAACCTCAGGATGGATATATGGCTTTTCGATCGAAATCCCTGTTATACCAGTAATACCAATTTTAATACCAGAAAGTTCATGTATAACGGAATCTTTGTATAAAACTTTTCCAGTTGCCTTACTATAAATGTCTGCAGCAACAATATCAATATCCTTATTAATTAAATCAAGGTACTCAAATCCATAAAAGAAATCTTCATCTGATAGTCCTATAGCGCCGTAATTCATGGGTTCATATTGTTTTACAACATACTCACCTTTGGTAAGATAGGATAAAGAAGATCCCATCAAAAAGTTACCAGCATCAATAGCCATAAAGTTCGGATTTATCTTTGCTAATTGATCAAAATACGATGCAACAGAGGCAAAACCGCCAATAGGTCGATCTTCGTTAGGATCACGATACAGAGACCTAATTTCATTTGCAACATTTCCGCTAGAACCGATCATGATTACAGGATAATGAGCCCTAAAAACAATGGTAGCAGTTTCAGCTCTTGAAATTGATTTTTCTGGTCGTATTGTGCCGTCCGCATAACCTGTAATAAGATTCTTTTCATACGCATATATCATGAATGGAAGTGCAAGTTTAGAAATGCTTTGCCAGTCTTTTACCTTTTCTTTGAAAAAGACAAGGCTTTGGTCTGAAACTTCTGGAGGTTCGGGATTGGCTCGATACGCAATAACAAGCTCAATCATCGCTTCTTGTCGAGTAATGGGTTTGTTTGGCATAAAAAGATCATTGGTTGCAAAAGGGATCATTTTCTTAGCTTGAGCACCTTCCACAATGCCATAAAACCAGTCAGTTGTTTTTACATCTTTAAAAGATGGAGTTTTGGGTTTAATTTGAGGAATATTGTAAGCATTCAATACAACGGTGGTATATTCAGCTCTTGTAATATCATTGTTGGGTTTAAAACTTCCGTCAGTATAGCCCTTGATTACAGTTTTATCTACTAGAAAACTGATTGCTTCTTCGCCCCAATGGTCTAGATAGTCAGGAACAACATACCATGTACCATAGGTTATTGGAGAAACCGTCTTATTGGGGATATCATAAAAAGAATCTACCAAAGCCCGGCGTATGGTTTTTCTAGAGTTTTCTTTAATACCCACGTTAGACAACGAATCAGGTCTTCCAGAACCACATATCAAACCGGCGGTAACAGCAACATCATAATATTTATTAGGGTCAATCGGACTCCCCAAAACTTTCAGTTCAATAATTTTTTGTCCATCGGGTTTTCTTAAATCCATGCGATAGGAAAAACCTTTGGTACTTAATCCTGCACTTTCAATACCAAATGCAAGGCTATTCCCCACATCCTCAAGAGTATCTTTTATAGTCTTGCCTGATAAAGAGACTTTATATATGGTGTCTTCAGATGCAACAAAACTATAGATATCTCCGTAAGTTAGAGGACCTTTATTGAGATTGTGTAATATTTCGGAGGGTTGGCACATTGCTAAGGGTGTTTGTGTTACTTGTGTCATTGTATCAAGCATTAAATTGGACAAACTTGTTGGCCGATACGTACTACCGGAAAAAGTAAATGTTTGGGAAGCAGTTCCCACCAATTCATCAAATATATTGCTAGCATTCTTTCTGTATGAATCAATAAGATTGCGAACTTCTTGATTCTCGGAAATTGCCTGTCCAATTTTCACAACTTTTCCTGTAATCATTCGATTTCCGTTTTCTTTTTTCATAACCTCATAAGGTTTTACAGGACATTTACACTTTTCGAGCATGAGTTCAATACGAGAAAGACCTAAACCATAGCGTCCCGGGGAAGATATGAGAACGTCGTGCTCAGGAAACTCATCGGAATCAGGATATACGACTTGTTCCCCAGGAATTGTATCATCAGAAGTGGTTATGCAAATGTCAATTCTAGAACGGAAGAGAAGTTCGTTTAAAAAGGAGTTCTCTCGTTTATCGGGGTCATTTTCCCACTTCATGTCTGTTAGTAGAATAATGAAGTCAGCACGTTCAATTTCTTTTAAAACATCACTTGATCGTACAACTTCTTCAATGGGATCATAAAATTCTAAACCACTAATACTTTCAGGTGGGATAGCATTTTTTCTTGATGGATCCGGTAATGAAATAATAGCTATTTTTAATACGTGGGCGGAATCGGGTACATCATATACAAGCATTCTATGATCAGAAGCATACAAGCTTCCGCTTCTATAAGCATTCGTACAGACCCAAGTAAAATCACTTTCTCTTTTTCTTGCATCACGAATTTGTGGAGGCATTGAAAAATCAAGAGAGGTATACCCGGCTGCATCATATACAAGTTCATTCATTACAGCTACAACTGGATGTGGTTTTCCAGCCATAGGTTTTTGTGTATAATAAGTTGCCAAATCTGATCCAAAAAGGGTATTACCGGCGTCAATCGTCATGTGGTATCCTTCACGATCTTCAGTTTCTTTTCGGATACTTTTAACGACCGTTGCAATCTTTGATAATCCACCTTCGTTGACATTGGGACCATACTCAAAAGGGGTCAATTGTCCTCTGACATTACCAGTACATAAAACCACAAAAGGGAATATGTCTAAAGCACTCGTTTTTGGCATATTTACAAATACAACACTACATGCCATGAGTAAAGTGAGCGTTACAAATACAATACGCTTAATACTCTTCAACACATATACCTCCAAAAGTTACAAATTTCTTTAATTTTACCTGTTAAGCTGCTTTGATCAAGGGATATAAAAGTTTATTCTTTACCAAAAAGAAGCTCTTAACGTTAGTATATTTGCTTACCGTGGGTTGTATTACTCATTTTGCCAGGTTTGTATCTGTTACTTTTTTGTAACTTAATGGAAATTCGTTAAAAATATGGAACTGTAGAAACAAGAAAGAATTTGCTATAATACAAATAGGTAATTTAAAGAAAGCAGGGTGACACGTATGAGACTACCAGATTTAATTGTATGGGTTGTTGCGATTTCTATTATTGTTATAGCAGCGGCAATTCTGATTCGATTACTTTTTTATTTAGTTGCTGGGAAAATATTGTTAAATCGAGTTACCCGTTTAACAGAGAGCATTGATTCCCTAGTTGAAACTCTTAAAGAAAAATCAAATGATATTGGAAATCAAGCTTCTAAGGCGTTGGAGCAATTAAACCGTCGGATAATCCCTCCACCAGAAACTGAGCACGAAACAAAAAAATGGGCTGACATAGCAAATAAAGTAGTAACAATCGGCACTATTCTCTTTAATTTTATTCAAATGTTTAAAAAAACTAGAAAAGGAGTTTAACATGGAAAAACAAACTAACAATTTCGGTATTGGTCTAATTTTTGGCGTCTTGCTTGGTGCATTGGCTGGAATATTGTTAGCTCCAAGTACAGGAGAAGAAACTCGACGTAAACTCATAGAAACGACCGAAGATATCCAAACAAATTTAAAAAACCTTTCTCAAAAAGTCAAAAAAGAAACCGATGAGATGATCCGTAAGGGAAAAGATTTTGTAAAAGAGATTGAGAAAAATGCAAGCCATAAATTTCAATCCCTAGAGAAGGATATTAAAGAAAAAATATCAGATTACGATCAAGTGGACGAAGATACGATTAACTAGTTTTAAAAAAACACAAACTGAGGTAGTTATGAAAAATTTTTACTATTGTTGGGTATTTGTTTTTTTTCTAAGTCTGTTTTTGTTTCAAAGCTGTTCTCCACCAATTGACATTAGTGATGTAACAAAAACATATCAGGCTTCTGAAATGGTAAACAGTGAATCCTACCTCTCTGTTGTATTTCAAAACATAGTTTCTGTCCCCTCTCTTAGGATACCTACTTCCATTACTAATATTCGGAAATTTCCTTTTACGTATTTACAAGTTGAAGGAAATCCTATGAGAATCGTCAAAATTACCAGAGATGGTAATACTCTCGATTTATTAATCGATAAACCAAACGTAAAAACGGCCTACATTATTGAAGAACCTGAAGATTTATCGGACTTACCTGAAAAAACCAATGCTTCCTACATGATAAATCGGTACAGTGCTGAAATGAAACCTGTTGATCCTCAATATCATATTGCCATGGTTTCTTTATCTTTACAAAACAGAACTAGAAAAAAAGTATTGCTTGAAGACATTCCTATCTATTTCTATGATGAAGATGGTAACCAGTATCCCATTGACCGATATATTTCTGAGTCATTGATGACATGCGATTATCCAACTTTTTTAAAAAAGAATGAAGTAGCTGCACTCCGATTTCTCGGTTTAATCCCATCTCATTTAGAGAAGTATTTCCTATATGTTGATGGGCTTTCATTTGAATGGAATTTTAAATCTTCCGAAGGCACATAGTGACTCCGTACAAAGCTATTGCTGAGTTCTTGATTATAATTTTCATGTTTTTCAGTGTATGTAGTTGTTCTCTATTTGAGCAAGGCCCCTATTTCCAAACCATTGAAGAAAATTTGCAATCGTTACTGGATAACCAGAAAATCATTCTTTGTGGAACAATTGAACAGTTTCACATTTCATCAGATCAGATGAAAGATCCTTTACCCAATCGATCTACTGATTTTTTGTGCTCTGATCAATACCCTTTTCTATACGAATTATTTTCCAATGCTACAATCAAAATTACCGGTAAAATTCCTTTTAAAAAAAATACTGAGACTGGCTCAAATGAAATTGATCCATTTCATACAAGTTCTCCTTTGAACATGGAAATTGAACATTATAGAGGTTATATACAAACTGACCAGGTTCATTTTGAAGGCATTTTTCAATATGATCCAAATCGTCAAACTGCTCATTTTACGATTGCAAACTCTTTACTAGAAAGGATTGAACAAAATGCAAAATGAGAACATTTTTGTAGTTGGTGGCGGCCCTGCTGGTGTTGCTGCAGCAATCTATCTTCGCCGTTTCTCTCATGAAGTTACTGTCATAGAGCCAAATCCAATATTGGGAGGACAAGTAATGATCCCTCATATCATTGAGAACTATTTGGGCTTTCCGAAAGGAATAAACGGATTCGAATTTGCTTCCATTTTACATCAGCATGTACAAGATTTAAACATTCCCATTATCCACCAAAAAGTTACAGAAATTAAACATGAAGGTAAAAACCTATTCACAATTAGCCTAGACAATAATGAAACATTGCTTGCAAATTACGTTATTTGTGGGATTGGAACTAAAAATAGACCGTTGAATATCCCTGGCGAAAAAGAGTGGACTGGAAAAGGAGTAAGTACATGTGGGACATGCGATGGTCCTTTGTTTAAAAACAAGACTATTGCTGTTGTTGGTGGTGGAGACACTGCGTTAACAGAAACATTGTTTTTAAGTTCTTATGCAAAAAGCATTCATTTATTTCACCGAAGAGATGCTTTTCGTGGTTTCGACATCCTCGTAAAGAAAATTCAAGACATTCCGACGATACAAATTCATTATTCGTCAATACCAATTGAAATTCATGGAAATGAGATGGTTCACTCCATCACATATAAAAACGTAACAACCGATCAAACATTTAAAATTCCCGTCGATGGTGTTTTTGTATTTGCTGGTTATATACCTGATACTGGTATATGCAGGACTATTATAAATGTTGATGAAAAAGGATATATTAGAGCAAATGCTGAAAAAGAAACAAAAACACTTGGTCTATATGCCGTGGGAGACATTCTCTCTAAGTCACTTCGACAAATTGTTACCGCAATGAATGATGGAGCAATTGCTGCGAACCATATTCATCATGAAATCTTAAATGCGGCAATGTAGGAGTATTTGATGTTAAAGTATACCAAAGGAGCTTATTCTGCCGATGAAATTGAACCTCAAATATATGAATATTGGGAATCGAACCACTTGTTTCAGCCTGCCGATACAACAAGTGACCGTGTTTTCAGCATCACGATGCCTCCACCCAATATCACAGGTGCACTCCATCTTGGTCATGCGCTAGACTTAACTCTCCCTGATATAATTTGCCGATTCAAACGAATGAATGGTTATTCTGTGTGCTGGTTCCCTGGCACAGATCAAGCTGGTTTAGCTACAGACAACAAAGTAGAAGCTTTTCTAAAAAAACAAGGAATCTTGAAAGAGGATATTGGACGCGAAGCTTTCATTGAAAAAGTCTTGGAATGGAAATCTGTTTACGGTAACAAAATTATTGAGCAGATGAAACTGCTAGGTACTTCAGCTGATTGGACAAAACTACGATTTACCAAAGATGAAGAATACGAAAAAGCTGTCATAAAAGCCTTCGTAACTTACTTCGAACAAGGATTGATTTATCGGGGCAAACGAATGGTGCAGTATTGCCCTCGTTGCAAAACTGCTTTATCTGACATTGAAGTTGATCATCAAAATATCAAGGGAGAGTTGGTAACATTAAAATACTACATTGAAAACTCTACTGAATACATTACTATCGCTACAACACGAGTTGAAACCATGTTAGGGGATACTGCTATTGCTGTTCACCCGGATGATCCTAGATATAAGAAGTATCACGGTAAATTTGCCATCCTTCCTCTTGTGAATCGGAAGATTCCAATCATTACAGATGAATATGTAGATAAAGACTTTGGTTCCGGTGCATTAAAAGTCACTCCAAGTCATGATCCCAATGATTTCAATTTAGGTATTAAACACAATTTAGATTTTATCAGTGTAATTGATCATGGAAAAGAAATGAACGAACATGCTGGTATATACAAAGGTCTATCTTTGCAAGATGCAAGAGAAAAAATAAAGAATGACTTACAGGAACAAGGGTATTTGATTCATGTAGAACCATTTACTCATTCTGTTGGTCATTGTGATCGATGTAAACATATACTTGAACCTATCATTTCTGACCAATGGTATCTTCGAACAAAATCTTTAGCAGATAAAGGTTTAAAATCTGTTCAACAAGGTGATATTCAATTCATTCCAAATCGTTGGAAAAAGGTATACCAAGACTGGATGGAAAACATCATGGATTGGTGTATATCTCGACAAATATGGTGGGGGATACGTATTCCTGTATGGTATTGCGACAACTGTGGTGAAATGATCGTCTCTGAAACACCTCCAAAAAACTGTCCGGAATGTACTTCCTATCATTTACGTCAAGAAGAAGATGTATTGGATACTTGGTTTGGTTCTGCACTGTGGCCATTTGCCTGCATGGGATGGCCAGAAGACTCAGAATTGCTTCATCGTTATTATCCTTCTAGTTTGATGGTTACAGGCTTTGACATTATCTTTTTTTGGGTCTCTCGAATGATCTTCTCTTCTCTTCATTTTGTGAATGCAATTCCTTTTGAAAAAGTCTATTACCATGGATTGATCCTTGATAACCAAGGTAAAAAAATGAGTAAATCCTCTTCTAATGCAGTGGATCCTACTTCTCTGATTCAAGAATACGGCGCTGATGCTCTACGTTATACCGTTACTTCATATAGTAACTCCGCTGGTCAGGATATTCGTTTTGATATCCAAAAAAACAAGACTTCACGAAATTTTATGAATAAAATTTGGAATGCTGGACACTATGTGCTAGAGAATACCAATTGCTTTTCATCATACACAATGGATTTATCTACTCTTTCAATTTGGGATCAATGGATAATCCACCGCTACAATGAAACCGTAACATCGGTGAAAAACAGCATTGAAACCTATAGTTTTAATGATGCAGCCCAATCTGTATATGCTTTTTTTTGGCATGATTTCTGCGATTGGTATATCGAAATATCCAAAACAAACTCGAATCCATCACTTTTGCGTAATATCTTTTCCAAATCCCTACAGATGATGCATCCTATTACACCATTTGTAACAGAAGCTTTATGGTTATTAATGGAAGAAAACGTTAATGCTTCAATCATGTATAGCAAGTGGCCCTCAACATTTGAAATGTCGGAGACCATTCTCAACAGTACATCTTTGGTTGTTCAAAGGCTTCAAGACCTAATTAGGGTGATTCGAAATACGAAAGCAGAATTCCATCTTTCTAAACCTTCTGGTATTCGAGCAAGTATTCAAACTAAAGATGCTTCTTTCAAGGAGACTATTGAAAAAAACATTCGTACTATTTCAGATCTGGCCAAAGTAGAAGAGATATTTTACGAAGAACATTCAAGCTCTAACTTAATTGCAACCGTAGTTGATTCATCCACAACTGTATTTTTTTCAAAAGACCTTTTAGACATTGATAGTGAAATTCAAAACAAGAAACAGCGAATTCAGAAAATTGAGAAAGAACTCGAAAGACTACAACAAAAATTATCCAATGAAAATTTCATGAAACATGCATCAGAAAATTTGATTCAAGAAGTTCGATCCAATTTTGAAGAGTTTTCACAACAAAAGCAGGCTATTTCACTGCGCATTGAAGACTTATTAGGAAAATAACATGTTGGCAGAAGAAATCATTATTCGATTGCCACGTTTTCATGAAACTCCAACCCTGGATCGCATTAAATCAGCTCTGAGTTATATTGACGCAGATATTTTACCTTTTTCTTGGGTTCAAGTTGCTGGTTCCAAAGGAAAAGGATCTGTAAGTTCAATACTTGCTTCAATTTATCAACAATCAGGATATAAAACTGGTCTATTTGTTTCTCCTCATATTCATTCCATTCGAGAACGAATCACGATACAAAATGAACCTATTGAATCCATGTTTTTTAACGAACTTTTCGAAACTCTCCAACAAATCCTTCCGCCACATCTTTTTGACGAACTCACTTTTTTCGAAACAATGACTCTTCTCGCCGTTATGGCCTATAAAAAAAACAATATTGATATTGCTTTTATCGAAACAGGTCTTGGGGGTCGCCTAGATGCCACAACAGCTATTCCTGATCCTAGTCTTTCTATCATTACTTTCATTGAACTCGAACACACTGCCAAACTCGGAACTACCGTTGAACAAATTGCTAAAGAAAAAGCAGGAATTATTCGTTCTCATACATCTGTTTTAATGGCCAAGCAAACATTAGAGGCCGCTCTTGTGATTCAGGAACAAGCTTCACGAAAAGGTGTGAAGTTATATTCAATGGATCAACATTCCTATATTCAACGAACAAGTCGATTTACCGACCCTTTCGAGACTTTTACTCTAAACAGTGGTATTACAGGCAACACGTATCGAGATATTCATTGCAAAACATTGGGTAGTCATCAAGTTGGTAATGCCTCCGTAGCTATCATTGCTTCGGAATTGTTAACCAAGAGCGGTTTTATTGTTAATGAAAAAAATTTTCGTGATTCTTTATCCAAGATTTCTATCCCTTGTCGTTTTGAAACCATCAAAAAAAACAACATTACTTGGATTCTTGATGGAGCTCATACATTTCATTCATGCGATTTTGTTTCTAAAACCATCAAAGAAAGATATCCCAACCAAAAAATACCGATTATTTTTGGATGCAAACACAACAAAAATGCTCAATTACTCATCAAACCATTGCTCGAAATAGCATCTTCATTTATTTTTACTGATATACCCGAAATGCACTCTACTCCCTTGGAGGTGCTTTGTGAAATTGTTGAGAGTTTTCATTTCTCTAGACCTATCCATTGCTACTATTCTTCAGAATCCACTTCGTTTCTTGATACCATTCAATCTAGTCAACAACCAGTTCTTATTACGGGTTCACTAATACTTACTAGTTTTTTTCGTACTCTTTTTTTGACTTCATCATAAGGAGGTAATATGTCCTTTAATACTGAAATGTGGATAATCTTTTTAATTGTAGCCGTGGCCATTGTAATAACTCTCTGGATTGTCTTTGATTCTTTTCGCAGATATCAAAATAAGTGGATTGTCCCATCTATTGTTTTAGGAATCACTTTTGGACCATTTCTTGTGAATGCTTTTATTGGTACAGGAAATATTGAATGGCTCTTGATTTCCATTTTTTTGTGGATTGTTTATTCAATCATTCGACCAGAATTTACACAAGATGAAATTTCTACGATCGAAACTGATCAACGACTCCGTGATTTAACAAAAAAATACTATGAATATGAATTAAGTAAAGCTGGGAATATATGTCCTGTTTGTGGATTACCCATTGAAAAGGATTTCACCATTTGCCCAAATTGCTTTACAAAACTTCGAAAAGAATGTCCTCATTGCAAAAGATTGATCGAAATTAGCTGGATGGTTTGTCCATATTGCGAACACAAAGAAAAGGATGTCAATAAACATGAAAATTAGAACATTTCAGCCCGGAGGAATGCATGTCCCCGGACACAAAAACCAAACAGAAGATTTACCTATTATTGACATGAACCCTGGGAAAGACTTATTATTTCCTCTTTCACAACACGTAGGTATTCCCGCTGAACCAGTTGTAGAAATAGGTCAAGAAGTTCTTGTTGGTCAACTAATTGCCAAAGCACAAGGTGATTTTTCTTCAAACATCCATGCTTCAGTATCAGGTACCGTAAAAGACATCAAAGAATACCCACACCCCATTACGGGTCTAGGAATAGCAATCCACATAGAAAATGACTTTCATTATAGTCCTTTATCTACGGCGAATCTTCCTGATTTTGAACGACAACATGACCTAGAAGCATTTGTTTCATTTATTCAGGAATCTGGTATTGTAGGCATGGGTGGAGCTACATTCCCAACTCACTTAAAGCTCAACCCACCACCCAATGTCACCGTTGACACATATATTATTAATGGTGCAGAATGCGAACCATATTTAACTTGTGATCATAGACTCATGTTAGAGAACACAAAAGAGTTGTTTGATGGAATACAAATCGTTCAGTCGTTTCTACACTTTAAAGAAATCCTTATCGGAATAGAATGTAACAAGATGAATGCTATCCAGCATCTTTTGCAATATATCAAAGATCATCCAATGGAACCCTCCGTTCAGGTAGTATCATTAGAAAAAAAATACCCTCAAGGAGCTGAAAAAAGCCTAATCAATGCTCTTACAAAGAGAATTGTACCCATGGGTAAACTTCCTTTTGCAGTTGGTTGCATTGTTCAAAATGTTGGTACGTTGATTGCAATTTCTAATGCTTTCCGAAAGGGTACGCCACTAATACATCGCGTTTTTACAGCCAGTGGTGATTGTCTTAAAGAACCTAAGAACATACGTGCACCTATTGGTACTCTTTTGTCTGATATTGTTGAATTTTGTGGTGGATTTATTGAAGAACCCAAAGAACTTGTTTTTGGTGGACCTATGATGGGTATTAATCAACGCTCACAGGATGTCCCAGTCCTAAAAGGAACATCAGGCGTTATTTTTCTTAGCCATTTGGAACCCTTAAATGAATCATCGTGTATCCGGTGCGGAAGATGCATTCAAAATTGTCCAAGCGGACTCATGCCCTATCGTTTTGTTGAACTTGCAAAGAGAAATAACTATTCTCAAGCAAATCGTTACTATGTAGCCTCTTGCATTGAATGCGGTCTGTGCACATATAACTGCCCTGCAAGAATTCCAATATTGAACTACATTCGAGTCACAAAACAGGAGATAAAACGAAAGAGGAGTGAACGATGAAGAATTATGTAATCACTGCATCACCCCATATACGTTCTAAAATCAATACTGCTTTTCTTATGAATATGGTCAGTATTTCTTTGATTCCTTCAACCATTGGAGGAATACTTATTTTTGGGTGGACAAACACGCTCCCCCTTATTGTAGTATCGATTGCTTCTGCAATCTTAAGTGAAGTAGTTTTACAAAAGATTCTGCGAATACCTTTAACCTATCTCGACGGCAGTGCTTTAGTAACAGGCTTTTTACTTGCGCTATGCTGTCCTCCGGGTATACCACTTTGGCTTCCCGCAATAGGGAGTTTTTTTGCTATCTTTTCAAAACAGGTATTTGGTGGTTTGGGTCATAATCCTTTCAACCCAGCTTTGATTGGTCGAGCTTTCTTAGTGTTATCATTTCCCGCACACATGACCTCATGGTTAAAACCTTTTGATATCATTACCACCTCTACTCCTTTGGCAGTTTTTGCAGAAAATGGAATGGATGGAGTAATTCATCTGTTTCAGGAATCTCTCCCAGTTTTGTATAATAATATGTTTTTTGGAATACGCGGGGGTTGCATCGGCGAAGTTTTTATTCCCGGAATCCTTATCGGACTTATTGTTTTACTAGTTTCCAAAACGATTCAATGGTATATTCCTACGATATATATTCTGACGGTATTTGTTTTCTCTTGGCTGTTTGGTATGGATCCGATATTTTCAATACTTAGCGGTGGGGTTATGTTTGGTGCTTTTTTTATGGCAACAGACTATGTCACTTCTCCAATGCTACCTTCTAGCAAAATTATCTATGGGTTTGGATGTGGTTTTTTAAATGTTCTTATTCGTTTTTTTGCGAATATGCCCGAAGGCACTACATTTGCGATATTACTGATGAATGTGATCACCCCACTTTTAGATAGTCGTATCAAACGTCCCGTTGGTTATATTAAGGAGAAATCCTCATGAAACAAAATCCTACAAAACAAATTGTAAAGCTTGGACTAGTCTTATCAATTTATTGTATTGTTGCTGGATTAGCACTAAGCATTACATATTCAGTGACTCTTCCGCAAATTCAATACCAGCAAAAAAAGGTAACCGAAGAAAGCATGAAGAGCATCTACCCAGATGCAACGTCATTTGTCTTATGCATAAGTGATAATGAAACCCCAATCTTCCATAATCAATTGATTGAAAACAATATTACATTAGATTGTATATACAAAGGATTTTCAAATGATGATACCTTTTTAGGATACCTTGTAAAAGGCTCTACTCTTGGATATGGAGGGATCATTCTTTTCATTTATGGATTAAACCCTGATGAAACAATACATTCTGTTTCTATCATTGAACATTCTGAGACACCAGGTTTGGGAGCTAATGTTACAAAACCATCTTTCTTAGATCAATTTCAAAGTAAATCTATAACTGATAACTTTATAGTTAAACAAGATATTACACCAATTACCGCATCCACGATTACATCAAAAGCTCTTGCAGATGGGATAAAAAAAAGCGTGTCCTTTGTTTTAGAGCATGTATCGGAGCTAGAAAATGAAAGCTAACTTTAAAAATCTTTTAACCAAGGGTCTTTTAAAAGAAAACCCTGTTTTCGTTTTAATGCTAGGTTTGTGTAGCGTATTAGCTGTTTCAGTATCTGTTGTAAATGCTCTTGGCATGACATTAGCTTTTACTTTTGTCACTATTCTTTCAGAAGTAACCATCTCCCTTCTTAGGAAATGGATTCCAAAAAGCTTGCGTATCCCCATTTTTATTGTCGTGATAGCAAGCTTTGTTACAATACTGCAATTCTTTTTACAAGCTTATATGCCCTCCCTAAATAAGGCTTTGGGTATCTTTATTCCTTTGATTGTAGTCAACTGCATCATTATTGGACGGATTGAATCCTTTGCTTCGAAAAAGCCTATATTTGAATCCATATTAGATGGTTTAGGCATTAGTTTAGGATATGGTATTGCAATTGTGTGCATCGCCATCGTTCGAGAAATACTTGGAAATGGGACTATTCTTGGGTTTCCCATTCTTGGTTCAAGTTACGAACCTGCTCTAATGTTTATTCTCCCTCCTGGAGCATTTTTAGTTATTGGTATTGAAATGGGAATCATGAACCACATTACTAAAAGAACTTCCAAAAAAGGAGTTTCAAGATGAGCCTTATCAATATCTTAATTCAAACCGTTTTTTCCCAAAACTTCATTTTTATGCGTTTTCTAGGTTTATGTCCATTTTTTGGACTCACCAATGATATGGATTCTTCCATAGGGATGGGAGGAGCAGTTACATTTGTTACGGTAATGGCTTCTGTTGTAAGTTATTTTGTTTATTACTTCGTTTTAATTCCATTCGGTGTAGAGTATTTGCAGACAATTGTCTTTATTTTAACCATTGCAGTCTTTGTACAATTAGTAGAGATCTATCTGAAAAAAATGATCCCGAATCTTTACAAAGTAATGGGGATTTATTTACCCCTAATTACCACCAACTGTATGATTCTTGGTGTTACCCTAATTAACATACAAGAAAGCTACTCTATATTGGAAACTGTCTTTTTTGCTTTTGGGTCTTCCCTTGGTTTTACGTTAGCTATGATTCTAATGACTGCTGTCAGAATTCGTATGAGGGATTCGAATATCCCAGCATTCTTTAAAGGAGCGCCCATAGTATTTATTGCTGCTTCATTTATTGCTATTGCTTTTATGGGTTTGCAAGGATTAGGTGGTTAAATGAACTGGATCATTGTAGTTTCATCTGTAGTAATATTATTATCTCTTGGTCTTTTATTTGGTTGGATGTTAGGAGTATTCTCCAATGTATTCCATGTAAAGGAAAACCCTTTAGTTGAAAAAATAAAGAATGCCCTTACACAGGCAAATTGTGGTGCTTGTGGGTATTCGGGTTGTAGTTCTTTTGCAGAAGCAGTTGCCAGGGGTGATGCTCCAATAAACGGCTGTGTAGCAGGTGGTCAAGAAACTATCGATTCTTTAGCAAAAATCATGGGAGTCACTCAAAAAGAAACGCAAACCAGATACGTAGCTGTAGTATTGTGCAAAGGTGGCATTGATGAAGCACTTATCAATGCAGATGCTCGAGGCGCAAGCTCTTGTCTTATGGCCCATTATTTGCGACTATCAGATCGAGTGTGCAATTTTGGATGCCTTGGCTATGGTGATTGTGCAAAGGCTTGTCCATTCAGTGCTATAACAATGGGTAAAAATGGCTTACCAATAATTGATACATCAATATGTACAGGTTGTGGAATCTGCGTAGAAAAATGTCCTCGACACATTATACATCTTTTTTCCGACACAAAAAGAGTATTATGCTTATGTAGTAACAGCGACACAGGTTCTCTTGTGCGTAAAGCATGTAAGGTAGGTTGTATATCTTGCGGTTTATGTGCAAAAAAATGCCCACAGAAAGCTATTACATTTAAAAATAATCTACCCGTTATTGATATTGAAAAATGTGATCTTTGCGGAATTTGTGTTACAATATGTCCAGTTCATTCCTTATCTTTGCGCCAAGCTTTAACGGAGAAAGATGAATAATAAAAAATTTCTTTCGATGATACGAAATGTTTTACTTTCCATATTCGCGATTTTTTTGGTATTACCAATTGTTTTTGTATATGGAGCAAAACCCCAATACTTGACCATCAAAAACAATAGTGCAACATCTTATTCTAGAGCTCAAATTCGGATACCCCTTCAAAATCCTCCAAATGGAAGTTACCAGTTTATTGAAGAAGGGGCTAAATCTGGCACTTTATCTATTCACTGTACAACAAGTATATCACCCCAGGAAAACCTTTTACTCCTAAATGCTCCTTTAAAAAGTGAAGAAATTAAAATTTTTCAAATTCTAGAACGAAAAGACTCAATATCATCAATTCTTCCTATATCTACGGAAGCAGGCACATTGTATCATTTCGTAAATTACGAAAATGCTCATATCATTTCTTGCGAAGACGAAAACAAGATTGAAATATTCACTGACAGCAAAAAGCTACTTGAATCATTTGTTTTACAAAAAGGCAAAATGTATACATATTCATCGATGAATCCTACAAATATTCTTGTTCAATCCCAAAAACCTGTATATATATATGCAAGCTCCTTAGCATCAGATCCACTCTCAAACAAGGAAGCTGAAGATAGTGATACAACAACCTTATTTGGGGATCATCTATTTTTCTATCACCCCGGCCATTTGTGGCTATCATCCTATCAAAAAGATACCATTGTAAAAATTCTTGATGAGAACCAGCTTCAGGTTAAAAATATAACGGTTCAACCTGAACAAGGTGTTTTTATTCATGATCTACAACCTGGGGCTTATTCTATTTCTGCAAGTAGTCCAATCACAGCGCAGTTTGGATATCTGGACAATGAAAATTTCTCTTATGTATTTGGGAATTACTCTACTGTGAATGGATTTTGTTTTGGTGATCTTCTTTTCTATTCTCCTTTTGACAATGCCGATATTCGCATTCAATACAAAGAAAAAAAAGACACTGTGACCTTACGTAAAGCTGGAGAATCTAAAGTTGTATCTCTCATTCAAAGCTATACACCTTCACTGCCAGAATACATATATTTTACAGCCTCTTCAAACGTACCATTCTACGTGCTTACTTTCTCTACAGGTAAAAATTTTGGCGGTGAGTTTTCTCCAGGACGCCACGGTACCTATTTAGACAACGATTTTACAATACTATCTTCTCGAATTTCCAAAGAGTTTTCGAAAGACCAAAAAGGCTTAATTGAACTATACAGTCAACATCCCCACACTAAGGCTAAAATTTCAACCACTGATCCTTCCAATAATCAGGATGTTACCTTGGATCAATATACTATCTATAACTACTATTCAACTGTTCCATTGGAGAAAATCAATATTACTTCTGATAACTCAATTTTGTGTCTCCAATTACACAATTACACGAATAAGGGGCTTTTTTATTATATTCCTCCCATTGAGAATTCCCAATTATCGTATTCATTTCATACATCCCCTTCAAGCGAGGGAGCCCTTTTTGCAAATCCTACTGATGGCATGTTTCACTATAGTATGTTTTTCTCAGTATATAGATGGAAAGCATTTTCTCATCAAATCCTTAATCCTACTCTTCTCATTTTTACCATTTTCTTTGGTGGATTAATCTTACTTTTCCTTATTCTTGGTTTATTGTTGATTTTAAAAAAACATCCCAAGGTTGACACGATTGTTGGATCGCAACTAACCAAAATACCCTCGAATAATTCACTCTCACGAGTTTTTAAGGATTGTTCGCCAACAGAAGATGAAGAGGATTTTTCATCAATACAAAGTGTAAGAAAACATCTTCGTTCAAATGATTCTATTGCTACTCCTGGGACTACTGCTACCATGAATTCTGATGAAAGTTCTGCAGAAGAAACAGAATCTGCTACCTCAACATCAAATGAAATAGATTCTTCAGAAGAATCCAATATAGAAACCAAAAAGAAAATTCGTCTAGATCCTGCACACAAACCGAAGTGGTTAAACCAAGATCCAACTGAAAGTAAAGATCAAAAAGAAGATTCTCCCTCCTCTGCTACAAATTCTACTTCTCAGAAATATCGTAAAGGCTTGCGAATATCTGAGCCTATTATGGAAAATATTGATTTTCAAACAGAAATTCCTTCCTTACATCTTGACGAAGAGAAGATCTTTAACGAAATTCATCAACCAAAACAAGAAAGTATTATTCCAAATGATAATATAGAAAACTCGTCTACAACTGGTTCATCTACGTCTACGATAAATCATTCTGATGACCTTATCACTTCCAAGGATACCCTAAAACATACCCTTTCTGAAACTTGCAAAGAAACCGAAGACACTTCAATATCTACGATAAAAAAAGAAATGATTCAAAAGATTTATCAAGAACCCGTTCTAGAAAAACATAGTAAAGAATCGATGGTTTCAAACTTTGAAAACCTCTTTTATACTTCAGTTGTATTTGATCCTGGAGCAGCAAACCGTTTGTTTATTGAAGGATATCTAGACCATTTCACGAAGGGTTTCATATCATCGATTTCATCGAAAAAATTGAATCCTTCAGTAGTATCCCTGTTAAAGACAGTTAAACTGAATTCCAATGACATTGCTAAGGCAACTACTATGTCGGATGTTTGCAATACTTTTGAAGAAGCGGGAAAAGCATTTGCATTGTGTAAAAAGATAAGAATTCGATATTATATCACCTCATATCGTTTACCGAAAATGCTGCAGGGGATTAATGTATATTCAGTTCATGACATTGTAAAGCGATTACAATCCAAGGATGATTGATCTCATCAAACAACCCATTCGCTATATCAGAGTCACTTGTATTGTCACCATATTATGTTTTATCGGGTCTTTTCTTTTGTCATGTTACCCTTCTGATATTTCTACATGGACTGAACGTACTTTTTTTTCAATGAACACATTTTTATCCATCAAGATGCCCTCTACAGAATACTCAGATCACCATATCGACAATATCATGAAGATTGTTCAAGAAATTGATGGAAAAATGAATGTTTACACCATTGGTTCTGATTTGTATCGTATCAAACAGAATGCTGGATATGTCCCTATTCATGTAGATGTCGAGACTTTTTTTTTGATCAAGCAAGCATACCGTTTATGCCAAGAAGCAGACGGAGTTTTTGATATAACCATCGGACCGCTTTTAGAATTGTACCGTTTTGAAGATTCACACCCACACGTTCCGTCAAATAAGGAGATTCGTAATGCTTTGCGATACGTTAATTATCAGAAAATCATTCTGAATGCAAATGAAAACACAGTGTATTTACCAAAAAATGGTATGTATATAGATTTGTCAGGATTATTGAAAGGATATACATTGGATAAAATTGCTGATTACTTTCTCCAAAACGGCATAGAACAATTCGTTGTAGATTTTGGTGGTAATTTGTGCATCGCAACAGAAAAACCCTTATACGTTGGTATTGAAAATCCATTCAATAAAGCCGTAAAAAAAGGTTTTTATATTCACAGAGGATTTGTTTCAACTTCTTCTTCAAAGCACCAGTCGTTCCAGCAAGATGGAATAACATATACTCATATCGTACACCCTAAAACTGGATCTGCTATACCAGAAATCTCTTCAGTAACAGTAGCTACTTGGAGTGGTTTAGAATCAGATTTTTTATCTACCTATTTTTTTCTTGTTGGTCATCATCCTCACCTAAGTATACAAAATCAATTCGTAGCTCAATCATCAATTTATTTTTATCACCTTTCTCACGAGTATGAAATCTATGCAGAGAACTACGGTTCATAGATTTACTTTTTTTGCATTACTTCTAGGAATCGGTGTTATTCTTCACTTTTTGGAGTCCTACATCTCCATTCCGATTGGTGGTTACTTACTAAAACCAGGTATTTCCAATATTGTTGTTTTGTTTTGCATCTATTTATTGAGTTTTCGTGATGCAGTTTTTTTATCTCTTTCTAGGGCTATTTTATCAGGCTTATTCGAGCCTTCCATCAATGCTGTAACTATATGCATTGCTTTTGGTGGGATACTACTGAGTCTTGCTGGAATGTATATAATCGTAGCATTGTCTCCTAAAAAGATTATTAACATGAGTATTGTCGGAGCGATTGCACACAATATTGGACAATTATTGATTGTTCTTTTTTTTATTCCTGATAAATATTTACTATACTATGTACCGTTACTGATAATTTCTGGTTTTTTTGGAGGCTTTATCACAGGATGGATTGTTACGATAGCACTACCAAAGATTAATCAAACTGTGACATAAATTTATTTAATTGGAGTGAATCATGAGATTTGGTCATTTTAGTAAAGATATTGCAATTGATTTAGGAACAGCAAACACACTTGTATATATTGCTGGTAAAGGAATAATGCTACGAGAACCTTCAATTGTGGCAGTACAAAGAGAAAATGGGCAAATCATTGCTATTGGCAATGAAGCAAAACGAATGGCAGGAAGAGTCCCCGAAGCTATACAGATCATTCGTCCATTAAAAGATGGAGTTATTGCAAATTTTGAAGTCACTCAAAAACTAATTGAATACCTGATCCAAAAAGTTGGAGCTTGTAAAGGCCTTTTGGGAAGGATTCGTCCAAGACTTGTTATTGGAATTCCGTCTGGTATCACTGAAGTTGAAATGAGAGCAGTTATTGAAGCCGGATATCAAGCTGGTGCAAAATATGTTGGTTTAGTTCAAGAGCCTATGGCAGCAGCACTTGGAGCCAATTTACCCGTAAATGAACCTACGGGCAATATGATCGTTGATATAGGTGGTGGTACATGCGAAGTTGCAGTAGTCTCTCTTAATGGTATTGTAGCAAAGAATTCGATTCGAATCGCCGGTGACGAAATGAACGAAGCCATTCTTCAATACTTAAAACGCCAATACAATCTTCTCGTTGGTATTTATACTGCTGAAGAAATTAAAATTGAAATTGGTGCTGCCTATCCATCCAACGATATCGCATCAGCTGAAATTAAAGGAAGAGATTTGATAACTGGACTTCCGAGGACTGTTACAATAACCTCTGAAGAAACTAGAATTGCACTAAACGATGTATTGATAAGCATCATGGAAGCATTAAAAGCAACATTAGAAGTAACACCCCCTGACCTAGCTGCTGATATTATTGACCGAGGTATTTTTTTAGCCGGTGGAGGCTCTCTAATTCGCGGTATGGCAAGATATATTTCTGAAGGTACCGGTATTTTAGTTTCAAATGCTGAAAATCCTGTTTTATGTGTTGCACTTGGTGCTGGTAAAATTGTTGAAAACCTTGAAAAACTTATACCCTTGCTTTTAAAAGTGAAGTATTATCGATAAACCATGGCTACTCCAAAAAAAAGTTGGTCCCTTTTAATCTTCACCATTCTGCTATCTGTAATTGTGGTTGTTTTTTGGTCTATTTACTCGACATCAAATTTCTCCAAAGTTACTATTACTCTATCAAGGTCCGTTCTTGCACCCATAGGCGGTGTGCTTTCCAACAGTTCAAATTCAATTCAAAGATTCTTCAAGCATATAGGGCAATACCCGTTGTTAAACGAAAAAGCTATTTCCCTACAAGATGAAAACGAAAGATTACGCAGTGAAATTGCTGTATTAAAGCAAGTGGAAGAAGAGAATAAACGTTTATTATCTTTTTTCAGGATTCAGCAACAATACAATAATCTCTTGCCATGCTCCATCTTAATTAGAGACGCTACAAACCCTATGAATTTTACTGTAAATGCGGGAACGAACTTGGGAGTAAACGAAAATGCAGCTGTGGTAAGTCCTATCTCAACATCAGCAGTGAAAGTTCATTTTCAATTGATTGGAAGAATTTCTCGCGTCGGTATCATGGAGTCAGACGTCTTATCTATATATGACGAATCATCTTCCATAAGTATCCGGAACCTTCGTAACAATGCCAACGGTACATTATCCTATGATAAGAAAAGAGGTCTATTATTCATCAAGTTTTACCAAGAGCAGGATTTTCAAAAGAGTGATGTTGTCGTTGTAAGTAGTTACTCCTCTCTACCCAACAATCTAGTTCTTGGTATTATTGATCAAATTGAATCATCTTCATCTATTCATTCAATAGCTATCGTTCAACCCTCATTTAACACTTCGACTCTAACTGAAGTATTTATATTTCAATGACGCGGGTTATTTTTTTTATCCTCCAGCTTGGGGCAGTGTTTCTCGATTTATTTTTTTTCCCCTCTCTTTTTCCATCTCAATATTGGATTGATATTTCTATTGTTGTTTTCCTAGGGGGATTGTCTCTTTTGGAAAGTACCTTTTTTGTGTTGTCCATTCCTTTGCTACTTTTAAAATTTAGTTTTCTCCCACACAACCTAATACTGCCAATATTTCTAGCATATAGTTGTATAGTTCTATTTTATTATATTTTTCAGAAAGTTTTTCAAATCTCTTCACTTGTCTTGTTTCAAACAGAAATTGTTTTTCTTTTCCCAATTTACTTACTTCTGGTTTCACAGTTTGTCTCTTTGTCGATATGGACTTCTTTTATCATTCAAATTCTCGTTGTGCTTATGATCCCTTATCCCATATTGCTCTATTTAAAAAGAAGAATCCTTACTCAGTATGAAAAAAGAAGAATTCTATCATGAGATTCCGTTCTCATAATACTCTACAAGTTCTAATTCACAAAGATATTCACCCTTTTAAAATGATCTTGTTTTCATTTCTAATCTTGGTAAGTTTAATCTTTCTAATTGTTCGTATATTCAACATGCAGGCTTTTCACCAGGAAGAATTTAAAAATATGGCTATTAACAACTATACTAGAACCCTTACCCAAGAAAGCCCAAGAGGAAATATATACGATAGAAATGGAATAGTAGTAGCCAAAGATGTTCCTACTTTTCATTTATATGCATCCCCAAATGAGATACCTGATATAAAGCATATGGCATCTCTTTTAGAACAGTATATTGGTTTACCACAAGAAACAACAGTGAATACTATTAAAGATCAATACTCTTACTCAGAAGTCCTTTTGAAAGAAAATTTATCCTACGAAGAAAAAACGCGTGTAGAAGAAAATAAATATAAATTTAAAGGGATCTTTATGAAGGAGGGATTTAAGCGATACTATCCACATAATTCTTCATTATGTCATGTCTTGGGGTACACTGGAATGCTTACAAAAGAAGATCTGCAGAATCCCACTTTAGTTCGTTTTAAACCAAATGAACGAATAGGTCAAACTGGTGTAGAAAGATATTATGAAGACATTCTCCATGGTTATCCGGGTATAGTACACCAAACCATCAATGTATTTGGGTCTATTCAAGAAGAAACCATAGAAAAAGAAGTTATCAAGGGGGATGATGTTTATCTCACCATTGATATTCGGTTGCAAAAAAAAGCAGAAGAAATCATATCAGACCATCGTGGATGTTTGCTTCTCATGGATATTCCATCAGGAGAAATTCTTACATTTGTTTCTAATCCCGGTTTTGATCCAAATTTTTTCTCAGGACCAAGACCTGTGGAAAAATGGAATCAATGGATTGAAAATCGTTCTTTCTTCAATATTGCTTCCATGGGTCAGTATCCACCAGGTTCTACATTTAAACCACTCATAGCACTTTATGGATTAACGGAATCCTTGGTAACTACACAAGAAAGTATTCTTTGTGAAGGGGCATTGAATATTCCAGGACAAAAAGATAAATATCGGTGCTGGGTATATCCTTCTTCTCATGGCTACATTAAGCTTATTGAAGCCATTCAAGTATCATGCGATGTATTTTTTTATAAATTAGCAGACCGATTCAATATTGATGGTTTTGTAGATTTTGCTGTAGAATATGGTGGTATTTCACGTAAAACAGGTATTGATCTAACTTATGAAGAAAGTGGTTTTCTTGGTACCCCAGAGTGGAAAGAAAAATTTAAAGGAGTTTCTTGGTATCGTGGCGATTCCATGAATCTAGGAATTGGACAAGGTTTTCTTTCTGTTACACCACTTCAGATGACAAAATTATATGGCATTATCGCTACTCATGATTCACATATTACTCCACATCTCCTTAAAAAAACATCTACCGAAAAGACTTTTGCAGATCTTCACTCCCAGGCTAAAAATCAATCCACAACCTTTGACATTTCTGAAGAATACTATAAGGTTGTTTTGGAAGGACTTTTCAAAACAACAATTTACCCAGGGACAGCAACTGGACTTTATATCCCATCTATCCAAATTGCCGCAAAAACAGGTACTGCTCTTGTAGAAGGTCAAAGAGAAACACAGCAACACTTATGGATGGGTGCAATGTTTCCTTACGAAAAACCGTCAAGTGTCGCTTTCCTTATGTTTGAAAATTCTTCATTTGAATATGCTAGTGAACTAGCACCTTACTTGAAAGATTTTATACTATACTATGATGAACTTTACTAAGCGGAGGTGAAACAATTGCCCTCAAAAAGAACACCAGACTCAGTGGTAAGTTTTAAAGGATTCTCGGGAGGAATCCTTATGTCCTTGATGCTAAAAGACTTTGAATTTGATCGAGTCATCCGCAAAGCTGCTTCTATATATAAAAAGAAACAGGATTTTTTTGGTTCCAGTGTTGATTTATATGCAACAGGTTTTGACAGAGAATTAACAGACGATGAAGGCGGAATGGTACGCACAATGTTCCATTACCTCATGAACAAACAGGTTTTTACCTATCGAGAAACTCCATCAGAATCTATCGATCAGACATCTGTTTACGTAGCAACATCTCCCTCAAATCTTAAGAATATAACGGAATCTTCGCCTTCTTCTTCTGAAGAATCATTTGATTTTAATGAATTTCTTGTGATCGGGAAGACTGTTAGAGCTGGTGTAGTTGTACAATCCCCAGGAAATATTGTGGTTTTCGGGGATGTACATTCTGGAGCCAAAGTTTTTGCAGGAAAATCACTGTATGTTTTTGGTTCTATCAAGGGAGAGGTTGGTTTTGCAAAAAAACCAGAATGTAAGCAAGCTCTTCTTGCATGCCAAGAAATGAAGGCAATGCGTGTTTACGTTGCGAATAAAACTCTAGATAACTCAATCTCTTCACTAAAAGAAGTTTCCATACCAGTTTATATATATTATAATGAGGGAGAAGTGAGTACAATTAAAATGACACAGAATTAGTATGGCACAAATTATTGTTTTCACCTCCGGTAAAGGGGGTGTAGGTAAGTCAACTTTGGTTGCTAATATAGGTACCAGTATCGCGCTTCAAAAAAGAAGTGTTGTTGTAATTGATATGGATATCGGTTTACGCAATTTAGACATGATCATTGGACTTGAACGAAAAGTAAAGTCCAATATTGTTGATCTGACGAAAGGCTTATGTTCGCTAGAAGAAGCATTGGTATATGACAAAAGGACACATAGTTATCTAGCCCTTATTGCAGCTTCACAAAGTGACCTAAAGAAGGATGTTAACCTTTTTAAATTCCATCAAGTACTTACGGATTTAGAAACCCTGTTTGATTACATTATAATAGATTCACCTGCAGGAATTGAAGAAGGCTTCAACAAATCTATCTTTTTTGCAAAAAAAGCAATTGTTGTCGTAAACCCCGAGATATCATCCATCCGTGATGCTGATAGAGTGTTGGCTTTACTTGAAAACCATCGAATTAAGAAAGAAATTTTTCTCCTCATTAATCGATACCGTAAAGAGTTAAGTCGCCGTAGCTACTATATAACTTCCCCAGATATTATTAGCCTATTGAATGTTCCCTGTATAGGCGTTATTTCAGAAGATGAACGTGTTTTACGTCAAAATAATTCAGGCGTACCTTTTGTTTATCAAAGTAGTTTCACGATTACCAACGATATTAAACTCGTCGCTGAAAAACTTATCGACAAAAAGAAACCCATACACAACAAAGTCCCTGCTTCAAAATCTATTTGGGAGAAAATGAAAAACAATGCTTCATAAGGAGATAGTATGGCTTCAAAATTAACAGATCGCTTAAAGCGTATTTTGGATGAAGATCGTAAAGTTCTTTCTCCAAAAAGTGAACGTGACCTACGGAAAAAATTAGCAGCTATATTAAGTCAGTATTTTCCCATTGATAAAAGAAAGCTTCATATTCGAATAACTCGTACTCATTACCAAACTGCTTACGAGTTAACTGCTGATATGCCTATTAAAAGAAGTGAATTAGAAAAAGATCAATGAAGATTTTACAGTCAGGAGATTTTTTTCTTGGAATTCAGAACATGGGCAAAAATGAATCTTCGTTGTATCATTTTTCACAAATTCATGATTATGCTAGATATTGGACATATGTTACTCAATATGCAAAAAACAACTTCATCGATATTATTTTGTTTTCTGGAAACTTTTTCTTTTCATCTCTTCCCAATGATTATCTTCAATCTATAATTATGGATGGAATCCGAGATTGTATTCATTCGAAAATCCATGTTGTTGTTCTAGAGGGCAAATACGATCAAGACTGTCAAGGATATTCTTTTTTGCAAATCTTACAGTCTCTTTCTAATGATTATCTTCATATTATTCTCAAGAATGATTGCATTCCCATCCGAAAAGAACAAGAAATCCTCCAAATTGCTGCAATCCCATACAATACCTTTCACTCTACAGCTGAAAATCCCACATCACTGTCAGAATCAGCTAAAAAACATATTGCTAAGCTGATTCCTAAAATTCAAAATGAACAATTTCCAATTCTATTCATGCAAGCACAAATACCATCCCTTGAGCCCTTCTTCCTCTTACCTGATTTACCAATTCTTGATTTAGAATACCTTCATCAGCTTCCTTTTCAGTTCTACGCATTGGGAGGACAACCATATAAGAGAATTGAACAGTTAAACAACGCTGGCCCTTGGTTGTCATATCCAGGTTCATTAGGAGAGTTTGAATTTTCGGATTCTTCCATTGAACGTGGTTTTATGATATATGACACTTTACAGACGTCTGCACCTCCTGTTTTTATACACAATGAAAAGCAAAGAAAAACCGCATTAATTCGTATCAATGCTAATTCCGAAAAAGAAACAATTGAAAAGCTAAATGAAGAATTCTTACTCAATAATTACCGAGAACACATTACTAGAATACTACTCCATACTGACGCCAAACTCTCGCTTTACGAGATTTATCATCTTTTTGAAGATCACTGTTACCATATACATAGCATTGAGCAACAAGGTAAAAAACTTTGTTATGTAGGAGACGAAGAAATACTACCTCTTGATTACTATATGAATGCATTCTTTGATGAAAAACAATCTAAGTTTCCAAATGAACTTCAAATTGACATTCGTAAAGCTTACTTAAGATATCTCTCTGAAGAAGGTTTGCATGATTCCAATTGAAATCACACTCCATAATTTTTTATCTTATCAGGGAACACATCATCTCGACCTTTCAAATGCCAGAAGTACCATGATAACCGGAAATAACGGGGCAGGAAAAAGCAGCATCCTCGATGCAATGTTATTTACACTTTTTGGTTTTGCCAGAAATCCCCAAAATCATGCAGACACTTCTCTTGTACACTTTGGAGAACATGATTCATTTACTGAATGTACTTTCCAGCACGAAAATTCGATATGGAAGGTGAAACGAAATATCTCTCCGAGTCCTTCTATAGAGATAAAAGAAAGAAAAAAGTCCTATTGGAAAACAATAACAAAACCAACAGATGAAGAAAATCAAAACTTTGTTCATTCTTTTGTGAATGTAAGTCTTGAGAATCTCCTCATGACGACTTTGATGAGCTCTTCTTTTTCTAACCATAAAGAGTTTTTAGAAAATTCTCCAAGCGAACGATATCAAAGACTATCACGTTTTCTGAGACTGGAAGCATATCAGGAATCTTTTCGAAAAACTCAGGTTGATTTTACACAAAACAAAATTAGAGAGAGCCTTTTGGAAAATTTTATTCAAAAAAATAAAGATAAACTTATTCAGAAGAAAGTTTTTCAAAAAAGAATTGATGAAGAAATCAGCCAAAGAGAGAAGCTAGAAGAACATATCAATGACTCCAAAGAAGCAATTCAAGAATTAAAAAATCAAATCCATACGATCCATCATCTTTTGGAACGCAAATCGAATCTGATGGATCAAATCCATCAATTACGTAACTATCAAAACGACCGTCACAAAGAAAGAAGCACGTTACTTGAAACAATCAATGAACTCCAGCAATCAATTCAACTACAGCATGAAATTGAAAATGGCTACAAGCAATTGCTTGATCTTATACAAAGAAACAAAGTGTTTAATGAAAATCTTGAACAAAGACAGAGATTAGAACTCCAAATGAAGGAAATTCAAAATAACATTGAACAAGAAGAGATGGATTTAAAAACAAAGCGCAATGAACTTGAGCAAACGGAAATTGAGTATTCTGAGAAAAAAAGCCTCTTGCCCGATCTGAATCTCAAAATGCATGAAATACAATCCAAATTGAAAGAGATGGAAAAAAAGCGTTACCAAATTGATAACATAGAACAAGAAAAACGTCATATTCAAGATCAGGTTGACAGTTTAAATGAGAAAATTGGTTCATTAAAACAAGAAAAAATAAGTTTTCTTGAGACCTGCAATACAATCGCAAAGCAAATTTCTGAATATAAACAGGTAATGCAAAAGGAAACCCTGACAAAGAAAAAACTTCAGACAATTCACGAGAATAAAGAAAAAGTAAAGTTACTCCAAAACAACATTGAAATTGAACAAAACAAAAAACAAAATCTCCTGACTCAAAATGAAAAATTCGACGAAATGGCAGTTCGTCTACGTGAAAAAATTCACTTTCTTGAACTTCCTAAAAGCACTGAAAATAGGTGTCCATTATGCGGTACACCACTCAACAAAGACAAAGAAGCAGATATTTTACTGAACTACCGTAGAGATCTTGAAATGAGAGAAACTACTCTTGAAAAGAACAAAAACACTATCCAACGCATTACCAATAAAATTGAAACACTGAAAAGTGAAATACTCGTTCTCTCATCAGATTTTGACCAGGAAGAAGAACTACAAGCGTTTTATTTGCGTATCCAAGATTACAAATCCAATCTAGGAAAAATAACAGAAAATCACTATCGAGCAAAATTACAGGAATCCAAAATCGAAGAAGAAATGAACAAAACTTTATATAAGATTACAAATTTAAAAAGCCGATTTAAAACGATCGATAAACACTATGTAGAAGCTATGTATGCCGTTTCTAGTCAATCCATACTCGAAAGTGCTTTAAGCGACCTTCAACTGCAAATATCAAGTGCACTAGAGGCAGATCAAAAGTTACCTCTAATTACAAAACAACTCATTGATATTAAACGTAGGATTGAAACAAAAAATTATGCGACAGATCAATGGAAGAAAATAAATGATGTGAAAAAGAAATTTTTTGCGATCCACTATAGTGCTCCCGAACACGAAACAATTAAGAATAAAATTAATCAACTTAAGTATTTTGAATCAGAAAAAAGGATAATGGATGAAAAACTGGATGAGAAAAATCGAATATTAAACCAGTTAAACGATGTTGAACAAAAACTAGAAAAACTTGAAATCGATCTTAAGGAACAAATTGAAAAAATTAAAGATATACCTTATCAAAAACATGATCTAGAAGAAGCAGAAGGGCGATTAAATCAACTTGAAGAATCCATGGATAAGTATCAATATGATAAAGAAACCATCATCTCTTCTATTGCTAGGCATGAAAGAGACATGGAAGTAATGTATGAAGTTCAAAAAGAATATGACAAATCACTAAGAGAATTAACGGAACTTCGAAAACAAACCGAAATAGTTACATTTTGCCAACAAATATTTTCTCAAGAAAACCTTCCAGCATACATTCTTTATCGCATATTACCTCTCATAGAAAGAGATGTGAATCGAATTCTACGCAATATATCTAAAGATTCGCTTTCCATACAGATTCACCTTGATGCCAAATCTGATGCAGAAAAAGGAATTCGAGTCGCAATTTATCATTTTGGAAATGCCGTTGACTTCCCTTTTTTAAGTCAAGGTGAACAGTTTTCATTACATATAGCATTTCGTCTCGCTCTTTCGTATATTTTGCACAAGAATCAATCGCTAAAAACTGACTTTTTATGTATTGATCAGGACCTAGGAACTCTTGATGCATCCAGCAAAAATCAAGTTATGTACACAATATTAAAAATCCAAAAACAATTCCAAAAAATGATATTTATTACTCACCAGGAGGATTTCAAAAATTCATTCCATCAACATCTTTTTGTAGAAAAGAAGAAAAATTCTTCCTATTTTTCATTTCTGTAAATTGACAAAACTGGAATGTTTTCTTTAATGGTCAACGTAATCAAAGCTTTGAAAGCAGGTAAATATCTTGAAAAAAGTTAAAGATGTTTTGATTAATGAGAAACGATGCAAGAGATGTAGTATTTGTGTTAATATTTGTCCGAAAAACGTTTTTGCCATGGATTCAACTGGTTATGTTTTTGTAGAAAATATTTCTGCATGTATTGGCTGTCTAGCATGCCAAGAACATTGCCCAGATTTAGCAATTGAGGTGTATTTTCATGAGTAAACAGACAGAAATATTGCAAGGTGCCGAGGCCTGCGTAAGAGGAGCTTTAAAAGCGGGTATAGGCTTTTTTGCTGGATATCCAATCACTCCTTCCACCGAAATAGCTGAGCTGTTGTCTACTGTTCTAGCCAGAGAAGAAAAGATTTTTATTCAAATGGAAGATGAAATTGCTAGCGTTACTGCTATCATTGGTGCTTCTCTTGCTGGTAAAAAATCAATGACTGCAACCTCTGGTCCTGGCTTTTCTCTTATGCAAGAGGGACTTGGTTATGCAGCTATGGTAGAAGTGCCAATAGTCATTGTCAATGTTCAGCGGGGTGGACCATCCACGGGTCTACCAACAAAAGTTGCTCAAGGTGACGTAATGCAATCTAGGTGGGGTTCTCATGGTGATCATCCAATAATTGTGTTAAGCCCATCTTCTGTTCAAGAATTGTACGAGATGACAATACAAGCTTTTAATTTATCTGAAAAATACCGCACTCCAGTTATTATTCTTACTACCGAAACAATTGTCCATATGCGTGAAAAGATTGAAATTGATCCACACGAAAATGTTACTATTATTAACCGCATTCTTCCCGACCTAAAGCCTGGAGATTCTTATTTGTCCTATGGTAAATTTATAGATGACGTTCCAATCATAGGGAATATTGGTGATGGTCTTGGAACAAGCGTGACGGGATTAATCCATATGGAAAATGGTTTCCAAAGTGCTGATTACGAAGTAGCCGACAGACTGATTCGTAGAATTCATCGCAAAATTGAAAAACACACTTCAGAATTATATGAAGTTGAAATTATCAACCCTGATGCTGAAATCATGTTTATATCCTATGGCGTAGCAAGTCGCACAGTAAAATCGCTGCTTTATTCTGATCATCCTGAAATTGGTCTTATTCGACCTAAAATTCTTTTCCCTATCGACCCTATCAAAATTCAAAATGCTACAAGAAATGCAAAAAAAATCATCGTCACAGAACTTAATCTAGGTCAATATGTATATGAAATGCAAAGAATCTTACCCGATAAAAAAGTTCACCTTATGGAAAAAATTGGAGGAGAACTTATTCCACCCAAAGAAATGTTAAGAAGAATCGAGGATATCCATGATTAAAGGTGAAAAATTTTTTAACCCAGACCGTTTGCCCACAATATGGTGCCCTGGGTGTGGTAATGGGATTGTTTTGCATGCTGCTTTAGAAACTCTAGAAGAGATGAATTGTACAAAAAATGATGTAGTCTGTGTTTCCGGTATTGGTTGCTCTTCCCGATCTGGTACATATACACAGTTTGATCAAGTTCATACACTCCATGGTCGAGCTATCCCATTTGCTACTGCTATTAAACTTTCACGTCCGGATAAAAAAGTGATTGTCTTCACAGGCGATGGTGATGCAAGTGCTATTGGTGGGAATCACCTTATTCATGCGGCAAGAAGAAATATAGATATTACAGTCATTGTTTTTAACAATAGCATTTATGGTATGACAGGTGGACAAGTTTCTCCCTTAACTGCCCCATATAAAATAGGAACAACTGCACAGTTTGGTAATTATGAAAATCGATTTGATCTGATGCGCCTTGTCATCGGAGCTGGCGCAACATATGCTGCAAGAACAGGTAGCTACTATTACAAACACATGAAAAAGTATATGAATAAGGCATTTACTAGAAAAGGGTTCTCCCTGATTGAAGTCATTACACAATGTCCAGTTTATTATGGTCGTCTTAATGGTATATTAGACCCTTACAAAATGATGCTGCAGCAAAAAGAAATCCTTCTAACAAAAGAAAAATACGAAACACTTTCAGAAGAAGATCGTAGATCACATCTTATGATGGGTGAGTTTATTGAAGACAATCAGCGATACTCCTATATAGAAAAACGGGAACAACTTTTAAAAAAGGTGAGAGAATCATGAGAAAAGAAATCCGTTATTCAGGTTCTGGTGGTCAAGGCTTAATTACGGCCACCCGTATTATTGCTAGGGCAGCTTTGCGTGAAGAAAAAAATGCTTTGCAATCCCAATCATACGGTGCTGAAGCAAGGGGTGGAGCAACAAAAAGTGAAGTTATCATCAGTGATCGTGATATTTTCTTCCCAGAAATTGAAGTTCCCGATATTCTACTTTTGATGACTCACGAAGCCTATCAAAAATATGGTATTTTGATTCGTGAAAACGGTATTAGAATCTTAGATAGCTTTTTTATACCTGATTCCGAACCAATTTCCAAAGCCGTTTCGTTTACTGAACCTTTTACGGCAATCTGCGAAGAAGAATTTGGCACTCGACTCGCTGCCAATATTTTGGCAACTGGATACATGCTTGGTATTACGAAATTATTGGAACTATCTTCTTTTACACAAGCAATAAGTGACTTTTTCTCTGATGACAGACTTACATTGAATATTAAAGCTGCCAAATTTGGATACAATATGGCTTCGAAAACCGGTAATATTTATCGTTTTTAAAGTTGGTTGTTTTTTACTACATGTCTGTTAAGGGTACATAACAGACATAACAGTTTTCTAATACCTGAATTCACAGTTTTAAATCAGCTTCACATATTAGTCTCTTGCTATTGCTTTTGTTTTTCCAACAATATTTGTTCTCTCAAAAGAGGATCGTTTTGAATCATCTTTAAAATACATACAATATCAAAGCGTGCATCGTGATATCCTATAGAATCGTTCAAGAAAAGTTCTTTGCAGGTCAAAAGAGTCTGTTTTTCATCTATATTTAAAAATTGCATTGTCTCAGATACCTTAGGCCATTTAAAATCGCTATATAGTCCTGGAAGTTTAATAATGTTGGTGTAGTATTTCATTGTACAAAACAGTTTCAATGAAAAGTTTTTCAAAAAAAAGTTTTTCAAAAAAAGAACATCAAAACTAGCATTATGGGCAATCGGCAATATTCCCAGTATAGAAAAATCTGATTGAATTTCATTTTGATGATGTATAAGAGGTTTAGCACCTAATGCTACAAGTTTAGCTTTTGTTAATCCATGAATTTTAGTAGCAGATAAAGGAATTTCTTCCTGAACTTGAAAATAAAAATTCTTCGCTTTCAACACTTGAAAATATGGATTAAGAAGTAGATAGGCTAATTGGAGTGGTTTATCTTTTGGAGGTTGTAATCCAGTAGTTTCAAAGTCAAACAAAACATACGAAGGTGGATCAAACAGACCTAAAAATTCATTTGTATGTTTTCTTTTCATATTGAAAATTTTCCCTTTTCGGATTTACTTCATGTAATGTTTAAGCTCCTTCACTTTAAGAAGGAGCTTAAACAATTAATGTGCTAACTATACAGTTTCAACAAATTCCTTTAAATCAAAAATCTTGATGTTTCTGCGGTTTGAGATAATTCTTAATAGATCTGGGGTGAATCCATTTTTACTAATAAAGTAATAATACTTTTGTCTAATTTTTGATTTAAAAGGTATGACTTGTGTGCTTTCTACAAAATTCCGGTACATCTGTTTGGTATATTGGGTATCGTCAATAAAAATGTCACCAAAGATTGCTTTTTTGTAGTCTGTGCTTAAAATATCTACGCCATGCGCTTCATAATCCCACCAAGGGGAAGTAATCACTGGCACAAAAGGATCTTTTATGTTGGATAGCCATTGTTTTGCAATTTCCAGTACAATGTGATCAATGAAATTGTGGTAATCGTCTTTCAGGTGATTAATAATGATTTGAGGTTCAATCATAAACAATGCTTCAGGATCGTAATAAACATATCGGAACCAGAAATACAAGAACATATCACTAATCATGTATTTGCTCTTTCTGGTTACTTTTGGATTCGTGCTATTCCCAGGTACAACTCTTCCTATTAACTTCATTTCACGGAGGCGATCAACGAATGAAGTTAGGTTGTGAGTTTGTAGATTAAGTTGATGAGATAGATCACCAATTTTCAGTTCGTGGTATGCCAATACTTGCAAAACGGAGTAGTACGTGGAGGGTTCATGGAATTCATAACGGAGAACTGAGGTTGGGTCATAAAAAGGAACTCTTTTTGGAGATAGAAAATTCTCTTGAATGTTTTGGAAAAGATCCATATTAGGATCCAGCCATTCCATGTATCGTGAAACTCCGCCGGTGATACCATACAATTCAATTTGACGAATTGGATCCATTCCTTCGTAATGATCTCTAAATTCACTAAATAGGAGGGGCTTTAACTCTATCGATAAAAAACGTTCTTGAGAAAAACTAGAAAAGCGGAAATTAATGAAATTAGCTTGAGGGAAGGAAGAGGTAATAAAAATGGTAAAGTGTGAATTTACTGAATTCTTCTCAACAATACTAAGAATGTCTTGCGTGATTTTGTACAAGAAATGGAAGTCATCCCAAATTACGATAAGGTTTTCTTTTTTGGCTAGATTGTAAAGATTGGTAATAAAGTCTTTCCATGTAATATCTGCTTCGAAATCTGGGTACTGCCTACGGATAACACGAATAAAACGTTTGATTTGAACGGGAGGATGTTGTGATAAACACTTGAAATAGAACCCTTTTTTATCTTGAAGAAATTTTCTTACAAGATAGGTTTTTCCACCACCAGTGGTTCCATGTAACAGAATCATTTTAAAATTCTGTTCTTCGTAAATCTTCTGCATGTAATCAAATTCTTTTTTATGGATCATCTTGAAACTCCTTAAATAATTATGAGTTTTATTTTTATTTATTGTATGTAAAAATCAATAAATGTGAAATTTAAAACCAAAAAAAATGAAACTTTTTTTGCATTCTGCATATTTTATTCAACGGAGATTCATTTTTTGCCTGCCTTGGATCTCCGTTTTATTTTGATTTAATCAAGAATATCTATGATTTCTAGTTCGTATCCATTTTCTCCCGAAGTTAAAAACAAGCATTGATCATTCAGAGAAGATACAATAAAAACCAAGCTTGATAATTCACTATTTTGAGATGGAGAGAGATACCCAGTATACTCTATGTTAGAATTGGAGGGTCGGAAAAAAAACCACCTGGATTGATCATTTGTATCTAATCTAAGAATAATGTAGCTGTCTGTAGTGTGTAACAATTCAATGGGTGCTGTGGGAGGCTGGTAGGAATCGGGCAAAGACCATTGCTTAATAAGATCCCCCTTATCAAGAGAAATGAATTCGATTCTCCATTGATGATGCTCTAATTCAACGAGGCGTACAAGGATTGAATCATTCCAAATTGTATCCATTTGTGAAAAATCTGAATGAACTATCCATTGAATTGTACCACTGTCAATATTTAAACATAGAATCGTTGAATATGATATTTTAACTATAATTTGATTAGCCTGACCAAAAGTAGTAAATTCATATTCAACACCATACTTTTTGGCAAATTCTCCCAAATACGTATTTATGGAAGTTTCCCATAGAATACTTCCGGATTGTTTTTCAAATGCAATCAAGAAATATTCCATTTTGTTTCGGTAACCTCCAATGATACTGGATGAGGTTTCTGTGTAACTAGTATGGAAGCGAAGTTCATCAGCTGAATCGATTCTATACTCAGTTAATACTTGTCCAGTCTCGGGGTCAATCCTATATGCGAAAGGGGTTCCTTTTTCATTAAGAGGTATAAATATTGTGCCATCAGAAAGAATGCGAAAGTTTCTAAAGTATTCTTGTTGATAGGGTTCTTCGGCTAGATCAAGAATATTTTTAATCTCCCATGATTCTTCTCCCGTACGTGGATGAATACCAACAAGAGAGGAGCCCTCTGTAAAGAGTAGAATGTGTGGAGAAAATCCAAGAAATGATTGTGTCTTATTGAGTAAAGTCTTTGTCCATAGTGTACGTCCATCTTCTGCATTAAAGCCAGTGACAATACCCTCTTGTATGGTGGTTGAAAATCGCATATTTGTTACTGTTTCAGGATTTACAGCAAAATAGTAATCCTGGCCAGAAGAATTTGAATCTTTTTTCCAAAGCTCTTTCGCATTTTTTTTGGCTAAACAATACACGTAATTTTTATCTCGACAAAGGAAATAATCATCAGAAGAATGGATAAAGGATCGATAAAAAAAGTAGGACTCTTCTGGAATCATAGTATTATTGGCAAGGGCTATTTTGGTAAAACCTGAATCCCCAGTACTCACAAATATTTCATTATCTTTCCACACACTATTAAATCCGGGGGGTCCCATGGTAGCTGGATAATAGTGTAGAGATTCTCGGATTAATTTCTGCCCAAGAGATGGATCAAGTAGAAGAGATTCAGTCTCCTGTTCATCTCCAACTTCTGGTGATGGATCGGTTGGAGAGGGTGTTGGATTTTCATTAGAATTGTTCGTTTCGTTAGTATTGGTATCAATGGGAATAGGTGGATTTGATACTTTTCTGCAAGAAGAAAAAATACTACCACATATAAACATGATTGCAATCAATAAAACTATCGAGAAATTCTTGTTGTATTTCATGGTGGAGAGTCCTACTTTATCGTAATTATTCTTCGCTTGAAGGAGGATTGAATGTTCGAGACATCAACTCATGGTCTAACATTAAGATACCTTTACCATCATTCTGAATCATTTCAAGTTCGTGCACAATTTTTCCCACATTGTCTTCTTCCTCGACTTGTTCATCTACAAACCAATTAAGAAGAGTTTTGCTTGGAAAATCCTTTTCTTCATCAGCAACAACAGCTAAGTTGTGAATACAGGAAGTAATGTGTTTTTCATGCTCAAGAGATGCTTTAAATGCATCCAATGGAGAGTTCCATTCGAAAGTTGGTTCTTTGATGGCCGTTAAATGAATTCGACCACCTCTTTGAATGATATGATGAAAAAACTTTTCAGTATGAAACATTTCTTCTTCTGCTTGAACTTTCATCCAATTGGCAAAGCCAGACAAACCAATACTCTCAAAGTATGCACGAATAGATTGGTAAAGATATGCAGAGTAAAGTTCTTCATTGATCTGTTTGTTAAAGTTCTCTTCAATTCTTTTGTTCATAACAATCTCCTTTAAAATTACTGATGTTATTCGGGGTTTACGTCAGTTTTCCACAAACCATGGATATTACAAAATGCAAATACAGTGCCTTCTTGAGGAGGAATATCAATTGTTGTTTGAGCGATTTCTTGTCCGATGACTTCTTTTCGAACAACAAAACCATTGTTCCCTCGGAATTCAATCCATTCAATATGATGTTTTTCTTCCATAGGGTGGGGTACTTCACCAATTTTTACAAGCATGTGATCAGGGTGAAACTCTACTACGGGTTTATGTTTTTCATTTCCTTTGTCTTCTGTCTGAGGATTTCTTTCAACCATAGGTTTACCGCAACAAATTAGTGGTGCAGCTCCACTTCGAAGTACTTCTACAACGTTACCGCAAATTTCACATTCATAAATGCTGTTTTTCGTAGCCATGTATACCTCCATCTAAAAAATTATTTTGGATAAACAATTCAGCACGATGTAATACAAAACGATCATTCCCGTGTTTGATGTGTGCAAATGCATCTTCTTTGGGTATCCAAAGAGATTTGTCGTGCTCTTTGGATATAAAACGTACTTTGTCTTCGCTAGTTGTACCTAAAAAAAATACAACATCTTTTAGGCAATCGGGATAAGGGCTGTAACTGATTGTTTCTCGAAAACCAGTAGCAATTTGGATGTTTTGAAAACCAACTTCTTCATAAACTTCTCTTTTTGCTGTTTGTAGTTCGGTTTCTTCTGCTTCAACATGGCCCTTTACTAAACCCCAATATCGTGAATATGCGCTATATCGCACAATCAAATAAAGGATTCTTTTTTTATCAAAACGATAAATAATAACGCCGCAAGATTTTTCAAATCTCATAAATCTATTGTATATTGAAATTGATAAAAATAAACCGAATGGGGTGAACTATGAAACACGCTTTTATTAAAATCATTGTTATAGCTGTAGTTTTCACGGTTTTTTTGGTTCCACACAAAATAGTCGGAGCATTGTGGGCATTTTCCCCCTCTTTTAGTGAAAAAATCTCCAGTGTTTCACCGTCTAATGATGAATTACTCTCTTCATCAAAACCCACTACAATTATTGTAAAATGTAAAGGTCTTTCGGTGGTTGAAAAAAAACTTTCTCAAAATGATCTTCCGTCAGAGAATTTACTAAATAATTGGAATGAAAACCACTACTATTCACAACTAAAAAACAATCAAAAGCAAATACTGGACTCTCTCCCCAATGCCAATAACGTGATACTTCTTGGTTCCTGGCAATATGTATTTAATGGTTTTGCCGTATCTGTCCCTGGGTATACAATACCCTACATAGCCAAAAATCCTCGAGTGGATACCATATTCTTTGATGAAGAATTATTCTACCCCGTTCGTGACATCACAATTGAAACCATACGACGAAATGAGATTTCTTCTTTAGGATCATATGGGCAAACTCTCATTGATCCGAATCCAGATATTCGAATAGGAATTGTAGATTCAGGGATTGATTATCAGCATCCCGATTTTTATCCTACTGGTTTTTCCACAGATAACTCAAAAGTTGCAGGAGGTTGGGATTGTTATTTTCCTGAAGAAGACCTTGAGAAGGAAACACCGGGTGATCCCGACCCTATTGACGATTCACCGTTCACAGGTGGACATGGTACACATGTAGCTGGCATTGCAGCAGCTAACAATCCCAACTCTATTTCATTGCATGGTATATGTCCCGATGCAACTCTTTATGCATACAAAGTATTCCCTTCGAACCAAAGTGGAGGAGCTCCTTCTTACACCCTTATATCTGCATGTGAATATGCAGTTCGCGATCAATGCTCTGTGATTAATCTATCTTTAGGTCATCCAGGCGAAAATCCATCTATTTTAGAGGATAGCCCATATTTTGATGCCTTTCAAGCTACGAAGGAGAGCGGTGTTATGATTGTAGCAGCAGCAGGAAATGGAGGAAGCCGAACCGAATTCAATTCATGGCCTATTGATGCACCAGGAGTTTTTTCCTCTATTCTACAGGTTGCTGCTTCTGATGATCGCATAATGCAACCTTTCACAATTCATACGCCCATTCATCAAACAACATATTTCGGTCAGTCTTCGCGATTTTCACCTCCCTTTACATCAGATTTAGATGGTTCAGAAATTGTTTATTGTGGTTTTGGATCCCAAGATGAATGCAATCAAACTGATTTAAAAGGTAAAATTGCATTTATTCAAAGAGGTCCTAAAGACAATGGGATAACTTTTTTTGAGAAAAATTTAAACGCCAAGGAAGCAGGTGCAAAAGCTTGTATTATATTTAATTACGAAGATAGTAGTTTTAGCCCAACCCTAATGGTAGAAGGGCTAGCAGATCCATACAAATATGATTTTTTACCCTGCATGATGGTGAGTGCCAAAATGGAAGAAACGCTTCAAGGAATAATCGATGGAATTGGATATGTCTCCTTTGGAACAAGATCATCATTGATTTCCTCTTATACTTCCGCAGGTCCTTGCTTTTCAGGTGATGAAGGATACTTTAAACCTGAAATTACAGCACCGGGAACTTCCATCTATTCTGCCGTGCCTACCTTCAAACCAGAAGATCCTACTCCTATGTGGGCTAAAAAACAAGGTACATCCATGGCTACACCCGTTATTTCTGGATGTGCTGCAATTCTTCGATATGCATATCCCTCTCTCTCAATTGACGAAACAACAGCTTTAATGATGAATACTTCCACCCTTTTAAAGAACCCCCTTACAAATGCTGCTTTTTCCTTTTTCTACCAAGGTGCAGGGCAAATCAATCTTGAAGCTGCAATGGATTCACCCTTCATCGTAAGACCACCTTCAATAATGATGAAATCAAACAAAACCGATATTCCGGTTAAAATCGAAATCAAAAATACTTCCAATCATGTGATTTCAGGGCGTTTATCTTCAGAAATTTTATCGCATCAAGAATTTACTGATGGCTACATCGCAGTATTTGACAAACCTTACGTCACGGTTGATCAACACTCCACTGAAACTATCCAGTGTTGGTTATACCCCAACAAGGAAAATCTTCCTGATTCTATTGAAGGAGTTATCTGGATTGAAATTCTTCCGGATGAGAACATCCCTGATCCCACATCCCCGCTTCACATCCCATTTGTAATATCCGCAACTAGCACTAAAACTATCAAAGCACCCATTTCGGATGTACAATTATCTATTGATACGTTTCACATGAACAAAGACAATTATGGATTTCTATTTTTCCAACTAAATTCTGGTACATTTATACGTTCAACATTTGTTAAGGAAGATGGATCCATATTGCGCAGTATTGATAAAACTCGTAATTATGCTGAACAGGTCTTCTTCCACATCTATGATGAGTTTGGGAACCAAGTTCACACTGTACACTTTGGGGAAACTATTCCGATTGGTCGTTATACGTATTTTTGGGATGGATACAATATTTACAAACAGCCTTTCCTACCCAATGGTTCTTATTATTTTAGAATCGTTATTCCGTATTATGAAGAAATTTATCACACGACTGTTGAGAACGATAAAGAAACGCATCGTAAAGTAAAAACCAACACAAAAATCTTAGAAAGTGAACCATTGCCTTTTACAATTCAGAATTCTAACCTCCCTCCATATCCATTTCTTGAAATTTGTACCCCAAAAAAGGTTCAAACGGGAGAAATATTCGAGCTTGAAGTAAAACTCCACAATGCTTACGAAGGCCTCTTTGATGTATTTATTACATTCGATCCATCGATCGAAATAACTGGTTATCATGAAAAACAAGGAATCATTGAAGTCCAAAAAGAAACCAACACAGTTCGATTGCTTCATCGTCAAAGAGATGTTTCTTCTTATCCCATTTCATTTGCTCAGTTCTTCTTGCGGTCCTCTTCAAATAAAAAAGAGTATGTACCTGACTTCATCATTCATGGAGTATTACCCTATCAATATCCGTCAAGTATTTTTAAAAAGTACATCCATCCGACTTTAATTCTAAAAGAACAATTCCTTATGGGTGATTTTAATGAAAATGGCGTTATTGACGAAGAAGATCGTTTGCTGTTTCAGCAGAACTTAGGAAGAACAAGCAAAGATGCTGCATGGAACCCATTGTTTGATTGTTTCCAAGATGACATAATCAATCTGAAAGATTTGTATTTGATAGGCAAGGAAATTTCGAATTAGAATTTCGTGGTTTTCAGTTCCTTTTTGTGTTCTCGAATAGATCTTTTTTTCTCAATCCTTTGTTTTACGGAAAGGGATTTTTGGAAGAGCTGTTGAATCTCTTTTTTGGTTATGACTCTGTATTGACCAGGTTTGAGTGCATCAATTTTTAATGTCCCAATAGCTACTCTTTTTAAGTCAATAACCGGGTGTCCCATATAAAGGAACATATTACGAATCTGATGGTTTTTACCCTCTTCTAACACAACTTCATAAACTGCAGATTGTCGATTTTTATTCAGCAGTCTTATATAAGCTGGTTTTGAACGATATCCATCCATGAAAATTCCCTTTCGAAGTCGTTCAATAACTTTTAATTCAGGTGCACCTTTAACTCTCACGATGTAAGTTTTAGGAATATGATGTCGTGGATGAGTGATTTTATGGGATAATTCTCCATCATTCGTCATAATTACAAGACCTTCAGAATCATAATCCAATCGACCCACTGGAAAGATAGGGAGATGTGGAGGAAAAAAATTCATCACAGTTCTTCTTTTTTCTGGATCTGATGTAGTTGTAACAGTTTTAAGAGGCTTGTAAAACAAAAAGTAGTAAAGAGTTATATCAGGTTGAATTTTTTTTTCTTTAAAAGAAATGATATCAGTCTCAGGATTGATTAAATATTCTGGCTTAACAACGATTTGACCATTTACATAAATATACCCATAACGAATAAACTCATCGCATTTCCGTCTAGATCCAATATTGCACTGCATAACATAGGTGTGCAACTTTATTTGATTTCGCATTTGTAAAAAACCACCTTCTTGCTAGGTCTCACTAAGGAAGTGCTAATATGAACGTTTACTCAGGATATCTTTAATTTTCATCAACCTAATTGTAGTGGATCGCTCATTTTCTTCAAGCTTGGATGTAATATATTTAATGGTGGTTTCTAGTTCTGGAACCAAAACATATTCTAAAGCATTTACACGACGTTTTGTCATTTCGACAATACGAGCAATTTCATAAATTGAAAATTCCAATTCTGCTAATTTCAATAAGTCATCTAGAATCCTATCGAACTCACGCAAAACAATGTCAAAAGCGGGATTCAAACCACACTCGCTGAATACGGGTTTGGATGGGTGGATATGGTGGATATGGAATTCAGGTAACACAATATTCATCACATTTTTTTGTGACATTGTGAGAGAAAACTCAGCGGGATAATCCGACACAATGTTTCTCATTTCTTCGTCTGTTACTGTCGTTCGAAGAATTAAAAATTGTTCTAGAATCTGAGGTAGTCGATCTCCAACTTTTTTCTCTTGCTTCTCAAATTCTTTGGCTAATTCAACAAGTTCTCGAGCAAGAGCTTCCAATTTTTCTTTTAAAAGTTTGTGTCCTCTTTTTGCTGTTTTATGCCTTTTTCGTGTTTCCAACAGCTTCATACGAGTAGGACTTACACGTTGAGCCACACCTTACCGCCTTTTCTTGTAATATTTTTCAATAAATGCATCACTAATTCGAGTCATTTCAGTTTCTGGTAATATTCTTAATAACTCCCAACCTAAATCAAGCGTTTCGTCGATAGTTCGATCTTCTCGTGTGTTCTGTTTCACATATCTCTCTTCAAATTCGTTAGCAAATTTGATATAGAGTTGATCAATGTCACTTAAAGCACTTTCACCGAGTATAACAGCCAATTCTTGTACTTCTCGTCCATGTGCATAGGCAGCGAATAGTTGATTCATTAAATTAGCATGATCTTCGCGTGTCTTGTCCTTACCAATTCCTTTGTCTTTTAATCGTGATAGAGATGGCAGGACGTCAATGGCAGGATAAAACCCTTTTGCATACAAAGATCTAGAAACAAATATCTGGCCTTCAGTAATATATCCAGTTAAATCTGGAATAGGGTGAGTCTTATCATCATCTGGCATTGAAAGAATAGGCATCATAGTAATAGAACCATTCTTGTTCTTTATTCTCCCACATCGCTCGTAAATAGTGGCTAAATCGGTATACATATATCCAGGATAACCTCTACGACCAGGTATTTCTTTCCTAGCTGCTGAAACTTCACGCAATGCTTCGCAATAATTAGTCATATCAGTTAATATTACGAGCACATGATATCCCAAATCAAAGGCAAGATATTCTGCTGTAGTTAGTGCATATTTAGGTACAGCCAATCTTTCAATAACTGGGTCATTGGCCAAATTAATAAACATAACGGAGCGCTCTATCGCTCCGCTTTCTCGAAGAGAACTTACAAATTCGTTAGATTCATCAAATGTTACACCCATTGCACCAAAGACAACGGCAAATTGATCGCTCTTTTTTAATACTTTTGCTTGCCGTGCAATCTGTAGAGCTAATTCATTGTGGGGTAATCCTGCTCCAGAAAAAATTGGTAATTTTTGACCTCGGACCAATGTATTTAAACCATCAATACCAGATATTCCGGTTTGAATGAATTCTGAAGGATAATCGCGCGCGTATGGATTTATCGGTTCTCCAATGGTAGATCTGGTAACTTGTGCGATAATTTCTCCTCCATCATCAATTGGCTTTCCTAAACCACTAAAAACACGTCCGATGATGTCTGGGGATAGATGGATCTCGGATGGTTTGCCACTAAACCGAATGCGAGTAGATTGTATGTTTAAATTTTGTGTCCCTTCAAACATCTGCACTAAAGCTTTGTGCTCTTCAGCTTTCAATACTTCGCCATGACGCATAGTACCGTCGGGGAGATAGATTTCAACCAATTCTCCATAGCTACAGCCTTCAAGTCCATCCACAATAATGATAGGTCCTGCAACATCCGATAAAGTTCTATACTCTTTAATCATTCGATTCCTCCAAGGTAGAAGAAAATTGCTCAATAGCTTCTTTAATTTGAGAAGTTAAATCACATTTTTGGAGTTCTTCTTCCGGGATATATTTCACTCGGGCAATCGAAGCACGAACTGGCAATTTCATGATATCACTCACCTTGAGTGTTTTATGCAATTTAAGCTGAGAGAGAGATTCTTCATACATCTTGATGATATTTTGTATCATATAGTATTGTTTCATACCACTTGTGAATGTATCTACGTCGTCAAAAGCATTCTGATGGAGAAAATCCTCACGTATAGATTTCGCAATTTCCATCACAAGTTTCTCAGTTTCAGACAAGGCATCTGTTCCTACTAGTCGCACAATTTCATTCAATTCGTTTTCTTTTTGAAGCAAGCTCATGGCCTGAATTCGGTATTTGGGCCATTTTTCATTAATTTGTTTTTGAAAATAAGAATCTGTAATGTTGGAATATAAGGAATAGCTATTCAACCAATTAATGGCGGGAAAATGACGCGCATAAGCCAATGATGCTTCCAATGACCAAAATACCTTAACGACACGAAGAGTAGATTGAACAACAGGTTCAGATAAGTCACCTCCTGGAGGTGAAACTGCGCCAATTACAGAAAGACTTCCCTGATCACCGCCTAGTGTTTGAACCTTTCCAGAACGTTCATAAAAACCCGCAATACGGGAGGATAAATACGCTGGATAGCCTTCTTCACCAGGCATCTCTTCTAATCTTCCTGATATTTCTCGCATAGCTTCTGCCCATCTAGATGTAGAGTCAGCCATAATGGCTACATTGTATCCCATATCACGGAAATACTCTGCTATCGTGATACCACTATATACTGAAGCTTCGCGAGCAGCGACGGGCATATTGGAGGTATTTGCAATCAAAATTGTTCTTTCCATCAAAGAGCGCCCAGTTTTGGGATCTTTCAAGTGAGGAAATTCCATTAACACATCTGTCATTTCATTTCCCCTTTCCCCGCAACCAACATACACAATCATATCGGCTGAAGCCCATTTTGCTAATTGGTGTTGAATAACGGTCTTTCCAGAACCAAAAGGACCAGGAACACAAGCTGTTCCACCTTCAGCAACGGGAAAGAACATATCAATTACACGTTGTCCAGTAATCAATGGTTGTGTTGGAACAATACGTTTTTCAAATGGTCGTTTAGTGCGAACTGGCCAAATCTGAAGCATGGTTATAGAGTGGCTTGCATCATTTTTTTCACGAACAATCGCTACTTCTTCTTTTACAGTAAATGTACCTTCCTGAATGTGATCAATCACGCCCGATAGTCCAGGTGGTATCATGATGTAATGTTTGATGGTTGGAGTTTCTTCTACCCATCCTATTTTTTGTCCCTGGCGAACAGAATCTCCTTTTTTTATAATAGGATGAAATTTCCATTTTTTTGCATAATTTAACGGTTCTACATCGATTCCTCTGGCAATAAAATCCCCATGTTCATCATATATGACATTTAAAGGCCTTTGGACGCCATCGTAAATAGATCCAATGATACCAGGACCTAATGTTACAGAAAGTGGGTATCCAGAGGATAAAACTGGTTCTCCAGGTCGTAGTCCAGTAGTCTCTTCATAGCATTGTATGTATACCAGATTTTTGTGAAGCTCAATAATCTCTCCAAAGAGTTTTTCATTACCAATTCGGACTACTTCCATCATATGCGCTTGAGGTAACTCTTCAGCTACAATAAGAGGGCCAGATATACTGACAATTCGTCCTTGTTGTTTTTCATTACTCATAGGAATCTCCTTCAGTTTTAACAATATCAATTCCCACTGCTCTTCGAATCATATTGGAGAGCTTTTGAATTGCTGCTGCTCTGGATCCAGTATTCGTGGGGATGGATATGACAATCACATGATTTTCTTGAATCAATAATTCATTTTCAGGGGATATTTGTTGAATAAATGTCTCGGTTACGATGAAAAAACGATAATTTTTTGTAAAAATTTCTTGTCGAAGTTCTTGGTTAAACTGTTTTTTATCGTTCGCAGCAATCGTATGAAACGAGAAAGCAGAAAAAATCCTTACAATATCTCGCTCACCAATCACACATCCTTTGATTCTATCCGATTGCATGAATAATGATCTCCTTTAAATTTGTACAAGGCAGTTGATATCTTGTACAAATATACAATTTTTTTAGCATTTCAATTTCTAATATGAAATGCCCGAAATACGATATAACATAGTCTAGTCCAGTATTATCATAAGAAGGTTCTTTGATTAGCTTCCAAATAAGTTGCCACCAATAGGTTTCAAATCGAAACATAAACGTGAAATCATATTCTTTCACGGGTTTCTCTTTCTCAATATAGTCGATCCATTGGGTCGGTATCCAAGAAATATCAATTTGTGCAAAGTTACTTTCAAAAAGACGGTTCATTGAATCTTCAGAAACATTTCCACCCATATAGTAGGTGTGTGTAGAGAAAGACGGCTCAATAGTTCTACGAATTGATTCAAAAATATTGAATCGATCCACAATGTAGGAAGATAATTTTTTGGTGTAGATTGTTCCATTTTTAGCTAATGCTACAAAACTCACCAAGCGCTTCGAAAAATCTTCATTCTCTAAAAAGGAAAATATCTCCTCCTGAGAAAAAATAACGGAGTGTAAACGCTCAAGAAAAAACAAGATGTAATCTTCAGGTAGAACAGATTTTATGTTCTCCATTTCAGAGAAATAATGCCCCCATGCATAATTCTCAAAGTCTTTTGGATCCAAAGTAAAAGGAATTTCTGAATACCGGGTTTGACTCAAATGTTTAAAAATTTCTTCAAGAGTAACACTTCGATATAAAGAAGTAACAAGTTCAGAAGAAAGGAAATGGCTCTCTCTTGATTTTAGATACGCAGAAAGATACCCGTACTCATAATCAGGAACAGTGTTTTTTATGATCGAAGGTTTAGTCATGAAGAATAAGGTCTCCAAATTCTTTCTGATGCAGCTCTAAGTAATGATCAATTTCTTCTTCTAGAAGGAATAAATATTTTATCTTACCCGAGATACATGATATACCAGGCTGAAGCAGTGGATCTACTCCACAGAATTTATACTCCGGTTCTTGCAATCCAATGGTGGTTATAACTTTTTCTGATACTGTTTTTGCAAGTTCTTTGCTGCAATAGATATCAGCAGAGGAAGGAAACTTGGGTACAACTCTCTGGAAGAATACGAGTGGATTACTTTGAACGGATGAAAGATATTTTTCCATAAGCTTACTTTTAAGTTTTTGAAGAAGATCATGTCTTGTGTGCAGAATTCTTTTTTTAAACTGAGACTCCTCGTGGAATTCTGCTTGATGCAGCGAAGCAATATACGAGCTCTCAACTTCTTTCAGTTGTTTTTGTCTATCTTCAGACAATGCCTTCATAAAAGCTTCAAGCTGTGTTTCTATGTCTTTTTTTGTCTGATCAATTCGTTCTTTCGCTTCTTTTCTAGCTTGATTTGTTACGACTTCTTTCAGCTTTTGAATATTCATCTTAAAATATGGAAGACCCTTGGATGAATGTTAAAAGTAAAAAACCACCAACAAAAGCCAGCAGAGCATAAGTCTCAACTAAGGCTGGAAAAAGAAGTGCACTCCCAGATTTGTTGGGTTGCTTGACAGTTAAATTGATTGCTGCAGCGGAACTTTTACCTTGGTATATGGCGGAGAAATAAAGTACAAATCCAATAAAAATAAAAGCG